>RECH01000215.1 GCA_007694125.1 Leptolyngbya sp. DLM2.Bin15 | reverse complement strand
CGCTCAACCCTCTTCTCATAAGGTTTGGAGCATTAAGCGTAGTCAAAATGCTTGCCCATAGCTACGTCCTTCCACTTAGCAGGTGAAGACTCAATCCACCCTGTTGTAGCCTGCTGTCAGGCGAAGCCGTAACGCACCTGTAGCTGAGCAATCACTCAGGGCTGTCACTCCCAGGATTAGTCCACTGTATAAACTTTCCTTGCTGCTTTTTGAGTAGGGTTTAACAACAGGTTAACCTAAGAGTAAGCAGTTAGAGACATTTCGAGGTTTAGTCACGCTTCAAAATACGAAATTGTCATCGGTGCCTATGCAAAACGCGATCGCATCTCTGTATCGATTCTGTCACCAATCTATAGAAAACATGACAGATTTGATCATGCTGTGATGATCGGTTCTTCTAGTCTTATAGGAGAGGTCTATCCATCTAGAAACTACACCCTAGAAACTTCGTCAAGTCGCGATCATCTCTGCAGTGCACATGTGATTTAAGGATGTTTACGTCTGATCAAATCATTTTGCACAACGCGATCGCCCTCAGCTCTTGAGCCATTGCTGAACCCTTGAGTTAGGTTTAGAGCAACTTTTTTCAACAGGTATCATCCTAAAAAATATCCAAAACTTTTAATATCTGTTGAGCTAAATATCTCGTAGTCTGAACTGTAATGCAGCCCGTTTTCTCGCATTACATGTGTTGATAGATGATGCTAAACGCGGACAATTAACATTCCAAACATTCGTGAACCTTTATGACTATTGATGGCAGTCATGGGTGGATACAGCGAAGGAATAAAACCATTGCCCAGCGCTTAGTACGTTACTTTGATTCCATAAAGGAGTGAGCGTCGTATGAGTGGCAATGTAATATCTGGCTCACGAAATGTGGCGATTGTGGGGCCTTACTTGAGCGGTAAAACCACCCTGCTCGAAAGTATTCTTTCGGTGACGGGAGCCACCTCCCGCAAAGGTAGTATCAAGGACGGCAATACCGTTGGCGATGCAACCCCCGAAGCCCGCGATCGCCAGATGAGTGTGGAGGTGAATACCGCCAGTACGGAGTACAGCGATATTCGTTTTACGTTTGTAGATTGTCCTGGGTCAATTGAATTTGCTCAGGAAGCCTATAATGCGCTAATTGGCGTCGATGCAGCCATTGTGGTTTGTGAACCAGACAGCGATCGCGTTTTGACCTTAGCAGCCCTGTTTCAATTTTTAGATGACTGGGAAATTCCTCACCTGCTGTTCATCAACAAAATTGATAAAGCCCATGTGAGTTTCTCCGACCTGCTCAATGCCCTCCAGACGGTTTCGACCCGGCCGCTGGTGCTGCATCAATACCCCATTGGGCAAGGAGCCGACACCGCCGGATTTATTGACTTGGTGACCGAGCAAGCCTATCACTACCACCCCGGAGCCCCGGCTGATCCCATTCCGCTACCAGCCGACCTTAAGGAGCAGGAGCATCTGGCCCGCCAAGAAATGCTCGAAACCTTGGCAGACTTTGATGATCATCTGCTGGAAGAACTGTTAGAAGAGGTTAATCCTCCTGCCGATGAAATTTGGAGCGATCTGAAGCTAGAACTTGGGGCAGATTTAATTGTGCCCGTGTTTGTGGGCGTTGCCGATCAAGATTATGGCGTGCGTCCTCTCCTCGATGCCCTCGTGCGCGAAACGCCCGAACCCTCGATTGCGGCGGCTCGTCATCCCATTGCAGCAGCCGACGACATCCCAGTCGCTCAAGTGCTCAAAACCTACTACACCCAGCAAGGCGGCAAGCTCTCCCTGGTTCGCGTCTGGCAAGGTACGTTTCAGGATGGAGCAGTTGTCAACGGTACGCGCTTAGGCGGCATCTACAGCCTCATGGGGCAGCAGCAAACGCCTCTGCAGGTGGCTGAAGCTGGTGCGATTGTGGCCATGGGTCGCCTGGATGGCATCAGCACCGGCGATACCCTGAGCACCGACGCAGCCATCCCTGCTCTACCTCGGGCCGAGCACTTGATGCCGGTCTATGCCTTAGCGATCGCTCCCGAACGCCGCAGCGATGAAGTCAAACTCAGCACGGCGCTCAGTAAGCTGGTGGACGAAGATCCAGCGATCGCCTGGGAACAGCACGGCGACACCCATGAGGTGATCCTCTGGGGCCAGGGCGACATTCATCTCCAGGTGGCCCTCGACCGCCTGAGTCGTAAGCATAATCTGCCCATGACCACCCACGCGCCCCAAGTGCCCTACAAAGAAACCATCAAGCAGGCAACCCAGTCTATCCACGGACGCTATAAGCACCAAACCGGTGGCCATGGACAGTTTGGCGATGTCTATCTCGACATTTGTCCCCTCGATCGCGGTGAGGGCTTCCAGTTCAAGGAAACCATTGTGGGCGGCGTGGTGCCCAGGCAATATATTCCCGGTGTGGAAATGGGCGTGCGGGAATTCCTCAGCCAAGGGCCTTTGGGCTTCCCGGTGGTGGATGTGTCGGTGACGCTCACCAATGGTTCCTACCACGCGGTGGATAGCTCGGAGCAAGCCTTTAAGCAAGCGGCCCGCATTGCCATGCAGGATGGCCTGCAGCAATGCCAACCGTCGCTGCTGGAGCCGATTCTCTCGATTGTGGTCTCAGTGCCCAATAGCTACACCTCCAACGTGCTGCGGCTGGTGAGCACCCGCCGGGGGCAGATTCTCGGCTACGCCAGCAAACCCAACTGGCGCGACTGGGATGAAGTGACCGCCTACCTACCGCAGTCGGAGATGCAGGATCTGATCGTCGAGCTGCGATCGCTGACCATGGGAGTTGGGTTCTTCCACTGGCAGTATGACCATCTGCAGGACGTTCCCGAAAAGCTGATGGAGCAAATGATTGCCCGTAGCCAAGAGGCGGCCAACGGCCAACGTTAACGGCTAAACCGTCATAGGTCGCCTATCAAGCGATCGCACCACACCGCTGGGGTATCTCAACTACTCTGGCGGTGTTATTCTGGCGGTGTCTTCACGAATGTAGCTAAGTTCGCTACCTTAAGTAAGCGTCTGTTTACCAAGCGTCTGTTTACCAGTTGACCACCATGCCCCTAACCTGTCATCAGCTCATCACCCTCCATCCCCAAGCCTGGGACTCAGCCACGGTGCATCCCTTTCTCGATCAATGCGCCAATAGCACCATCCAAACGCAACAATTCAACACTTGGCTGGTGCAAGATTATTTATTTGTGGTGGACTTTACCCGCATGGCAGCGCGGCTCTTGGCGATCGCTCCCGTAGACCACTATGATGTCTTGCTGAGCGGCATGATTGCCCTTAAAGACGAACTTCAGTGGTTTCGTGCCAAGGCCCAAGAACGACGGCTAGAACTAGACGTGCGCCCCCAAGCAACCTGCACCGAATATTGTGCCTACATGGGCAGCCTCGCCGATGCGCCCTATGCCGTGCAGGCCACGGCCTTCTGGGCCATTGAACTGGCCTATAACCAAGGCTGGCAAAAACCTGGAGCCATGGATGCACCCTATGCGGAATTTGCAGAGCGCTGGGGCAATCCAGGCTTCACCGCCTATGTGCAGCAGTTAGAACAACAAGCCGACCAAGCCCTAGCCACCGCCCCTGACCTCGCTCAACAGCAGGCAGAATCTGCCTTTCTAAAAATCACCCGCCTAGAGCGCGATTTTTGGCAGATGGCCTTTAACGCCGCGTAGTTTTGGAGCAAGCCACCCATCAACCCATGCCCGAGATGAACGTCCCATCTGTCCCAGTTGCGCTCACTATTGCCGGATCAGACAGCGGCGGTGGAGCTGGCATTCAGGCCGACCTGCGCACCTTCGCCATGCACAAAGTCCACGGCACCAGCGCCCTCACCTGCGTCACCGCCCAGAATACCCTCGGGGTGACTCGCGTGGATGCCTTGCCGCCAGAAGCGATCGCTGCCCAGATGCAGGCGGTGATCGAGGATATTGGCCTGCAAGCCGCTAAGACGGGCATGCTGCTGAATATCGGCATTATTGAACAGGTGGCCCAATGTTTAGAAGCATGGCAGCTAGAGCGCTTGGTGGTGGATCCAGTGATGGTATCGCGCACCGGAGCCCAGTTGATCGACGATGATGCGATCGCCTGCCTGCGATCGCGCCTGATTCCCCTTGCCACCGTGCTAACCCCCAATCGTTATGAAGCTCAGATCCTCAGCGGTCTAGAGATCCAATCCCTGTCGGACATGAAAACGGCTGCTGAGCTGATCTATGGCCTCGGGGCCAAGGCCGTGCTGGTGAAAGGCGGCAGCATGGACGCAGAGTTGCGCGGTGTGGATGTGTTGTTCGATGGCGATCGCCTGCAGATTTTACGCACCCAGCAGATCCAAACCCAAGACACCCACGGCACCGGCTGCACCCTCTCAGCAGCGATCGCCGCCAACCTAGCCCTGGGTCACGCGCTCAATACCGCCGTGCGCCTAGCGAAAGACTACGTCACCACTGCCCTGCAGTGTTCCCTACGCCTAGGCCAGGGCCAAGGGCCGGTGGGGCATTTCTTCCCGTTGCTTAGCCCCGTCATCCCATCGGATCATCCCTAAGCACCCCGCACGGCCCTAAGCTGTCCTAAACTGACAATAATTGTAAACAACAAGTATGAACCTGATTGGCACCCAGTCTGAGACACCCTCAGGGGCATCATCAGGGACGCAGTCAGGATTGGTATACCCCCTAGGAGGAGATCTTCGTGCTCGACGAACAAGCCAAGAAAACTATGCTTCGCAAAATCCCCCACGGGCTCTATGTCTGCGGAGTCAAGGATGGAGATGAGGTCAACGGCTTCACGGCAAGCTGGGTGATGCAAGCCTCCTTCCAGCCGCCCTTGGTGGTCAACTGTGTGAAAAATGACTCCGGCTCCCACGCCATGATCAAAAGCAGCCAAGTCTTTGCCCTGAGCGTGTTGGAAGAAGGGCAAAAGTCCATGGCTCAAACCTTCTTTAAGCCCCAACGACGGGTTGGCAACAAGTTTGAAGAGGTAGAATTCTACCTTGGAGAAACTGGCTGCCCGATCATTACCGATTCCCTCGGCTACGTGGAATGCCGCGTTGTCGGTGCTGTGGAACATGGCGACCACACCGTATTTGTGGGTGAAGTGATCGCCGCTGGCGTCCACCGGGAAGGCAATCCGCTACTCCTAGAAAGCACCGGCTGGCAATACGGCGGCTAGGACCGCAAGACAGAAGAACGAAGACAGAAAAACGAAAATGAAGTCCAGGACACACAAGGTTTTTCGCCTCAACATAGGCGAGTTACTTCCATCTCAGAGTCCTAGGACTTTCTCGATCTAATAGACCCGTAGATTGAGGTATGAGTAGGTTGGGTCAAGCATCTAGCACGATCCAACCCCCACCCATCGATTCAACCGGTCGAGCTACCATGGCTTGGCTGATGAGTCCCGAGATAAACCGACGTCTGACGTGATCACCCTTGACCTATGCCCTTCATCAACGTTCAAACTTCTCTCCCCGCCCCTGATGCTGCCACGGTGGATGCCCTGCTGAAGGATTTGTCCGCCAGCCTGGCCAAGCATTTGGGTAAACCCGAGTCCTACGTGATGACCTCCTTTCAGCCCGGCATCGCCATGACCTTTGGGGGCACCACCCAACCCACCTGCTACATCGAAATTAAAAGTGTGGGCACCATGGGAGGCGATCGCACCCGCGCTATGAGCCAAGATTTTTGCGCCAAGATCCATACCACCCTGGGCATTCCAGCCAATCGCACCTACATCGAATTTGCTGATGCCCCAGGAGCCATGTGGGGCTGGAATAGCTCCACCTTTGGCTAGACACGTTAAGAGAAGTTATCAACAAGACAACCACTGAATCCTGATTTCGCTATGCTGAGAGCAGGCTTGTCCGTTCAGCATGTTTGAGTCAATCGGCTTCTTTCTGTGGTGTGATGAAGTTGGATGAATGCGGACAGGTATCCCTTGCCCAATCCAGCACAGTTTTGCGTCCCTAACAATCTGACCGATGGACAGATACATATCAGCTATGTATGGAGTTACGTATAGACAGTAGGGAATGGGCCTTCAACGATCACCTGTATCACCTGGTTTCGACTTATCAGGGGCTGAGCATAGTTGCGATCGCCCTGATCCGTATTTCATTTCTTTTAGGTATCTATGTTAAAAGCCCTCCTATTTGACCTCGATGGAACCTTAACCCATAGTGATCCGGTGCATTTTGAGACTTGGACAGAACTGCTAAAGGGCTATGGCTTAGCGATCAGCCTGGATTTCTACAAAGTGCATTTCAATGGCCGTCTAAATGAACACATTATCCAAGATCTGTTGCCCCAACTGTCTGTAGATGAAGGTATTCAACTGAGTCGCTATAAAGAAGCTGAGTTTCGCCGCCGCGCTGCCACCGTCCTCCGCCCCCTAGCCGGTCTAGATGTGCTCCTGCCCTGGATGAACCAGCGCACCCTCAAGCGCGCCGTAGTCACCAATGCCCCTCGGGATAATGCTTACTTCATCCTGAAAACGCTGAATCTTGAAGAAACCTTTCCGGTGGTGATTTTGGGTGAAGAACTGGAGCGTGGCAAGCCCGATCCATTACCCTATACCTTTGCTTTGGACGGTCTCGATATCGCCCCGCAGGAAGCGATCGTGTTTGAAGACTCGCCCTCGGGGGTGCAGGCCGCCGTGGCAGCCGGTATTCCCACTGTGGGCATTGCCTCCAGCCAGCCGCCGGAGATTCTCTACCAAGCCGGAGCCACTCTGGTTGTGTCCGACTTCAGCGATCGCCGCCTGTTTGAACAGCTCCTAGAGCCCACGGAACCCTTGCTTTCTGTATAAAACTAGCCCGTTTCTCTGGATCCCCTCATCCAGAGGTCGTGGCCATACCAGATAATAGAATTATTGGTAATCCTATGGGCATTGCCAAGCATCACCGTGGGGCAAGGCGACACCCAGATTCCCCGCCGCCTAACACCCCACGGGTAGTCACCCCTGTGCAATGAAGGAGAACGACCGTGCTACTATCCAAAGGCTTTGAAGTTGAGATGTACACGGGCACCCCCCAGGGGGAGATTGTGGGACTCTCGGATAAGATTACCGCAGCCCTCCATGGCTTCGTCCGCGAACCCGATAGCCGCAACGTGGAATATACCACTCCCCCCCTCTACAGCTACGATCGCCTTCTGTGTAACCTGGTGCGTCCCCGCCGCGACCTGCGCGCCTACCTGCAAACCCTGGGAAACTACACCATCCATCCTGGTAGCACTCTCTCCCTCGGTGATAGCCAACAATTTTGGCGCTCCGACCCCAGCAATCCCTACCACGACTACATCGAACAAACCTATGGAGCCACGGTGGTCACCGCCAGCATCCATATCAATATTGGCATTGAGGATCCAGAGATGCTGATGCGGGCCTGTCGCCTAGTGCGATTAGAAGCACCGCTATTCCTGGCCCTGAGCGCATCATCGCCCTTTTTAGATGGTCAGGTGACCGGTGCCCACTCGCGCCGCTGGAGCGTTTTCCCTAAAACTCCCGCCCAGGTACCGCTGTTTACCAGCCATGACCATTTCATTCAATGGACGGAGCAGCAGTTGGTGCTCGGCACGATGCAAAATGTGCGCCATCTATGGTCATCGGTGCGCCCCAATGGCGATCGCCGTCCCTATAATCTCAACCGTCTAGAGCTACGCATCTGTGACCTCGTATCTGACCCGATCGCTCTCTTAGCGATCACCGCCTTCCTCGAAGCCCGGCTGATGCAGCTCTTTGACCATCCCGACCTAGATCCCCTGGTGAGCAGTAGCCTATCTATCGAAGAACTAGGGGCGATCGCTGATGATAATGAACAAGCTGCTGCCTACCACAGCCTCGATGCCGAACTGCGCCACTGGCAGGATGGCCGCACCATCATCGCCCGCGATTGGATTGAGGAACTCTACCCAGACCTAGGGGCGATCGCCAAGTCTCGGGGCTTTAGCTGCTTTTTATCTCCGCTAAAGAAAATTCTCCGGGAGGGGAATGAAGCCCAGCGCTGGCTAGCGGCCTATGAGCAAGGGCAGGATATCCGCACGATTATCCAGCAAGGTATTCAAGACATGAGCGATCGGGAAGCGATGCTGGAGGAACAAATCTGTCAGGGGATTGCCGCATAGTTAACTTGAATAAGCAGAACGGAAATCGATGTTCAGCAGAATTATCCTCGTGGCATGACGCAACAGCATCAGATTATCTATGATGTTGCGAAATGATTAGTAATATGGCTTGATTCTTTTTGATTAGGACGCAGCATTCGTTCCGGTGCAGCGGGACTTCATAGGGCAGCACATTGACGCTTGCACCAGTGTCCAGCAAAGCCATCATTTAAAGAGCGATCTTGGTAGCTCAGCGTTATTGGTAAATAAGGCATTACACTGGACAGCCCTGCACTGTTGGTGCGCTCAATAAAAGGAAATCGCTGACCGTTAAGCGTTGCCATCTTGCTTTGCTGGCACTAGAAGTTCTGAGAGAGTTTGAGCGGCTTCATGAGCATCATGGGGTGACCATACAACCGCCTCAGTAGCTTCTAATTGTTTCAACAATAAATTTTCTTGAGTTTGAGTCTCAGTTGTTTGTAGTTCATAGCCTTCCTCCTTGGCAACTGTAAGCAAAAGGAAATGAATAAGGCGTAGATTATCCTGGTGAGAGAGCTGGCTGACCACGGGAAATAACTCAGTAAGAGACATAGCTTTTAGAAGAGTGTTAGTTCAATAAGGCTGAGTTTTAGAAAAGCCCGATTGAGCAGATTTTCTCTTGGCTAATCGAACTAAGGATCGAGTGTTGGACTCGATAACAGTCATTCAACCATTTTTTGGGTGCTTTCAGACGCACAGACAGTCTAGAAGGACAAGTGTAAGGACTGAATGGGAAACCTGCTAACGTCGAAGTTGTGCGGCGGCAGACAACACCGAACACACACAAATAACCTCTGTACCGTCCGCACCAAAGCAGTGTTAGGGGGCTGACAACAGCTTTACAAAGCCTTCTTGCTCAAAGTGTCGATCAGTGGTCAATGCCTCTGTCATTCCACGTTGACGCATCAAAACAAAACTGACTGAATCACACAACGAATAAGTTTTGTCTTGCCGTTCCATCAACAATTTCATGGCTTCTCGATGTAATTGCTCATCTACCCAAACTACTTCGATATCTGGATTATCAAGCAAGTCCATTACAAATGCCAGCACAGCAGGACGAGGAAACCGGCGTATCAATGCCAAAGCAATCAACTCAGCTAAAACATAACTGTGGGTCAAAAACTTCTTGTTGGTGCTGCTGAGAAACTGCACTGCTTCTTGATGCTGTGGCTCATTTTGATGAATATAACACAGTAACCCTGACGTATCTAAAAGCACAAGCCGACCTTATCCTTCGTACTCACTTGCATAGGCTCTTGCAAGATCAGCATCAATGCTCTCATTGTCTATGCCTGTTGCATAGCCCAAACTAATTACCCCAGCATGGTTTCTAAATCTTTGTCGAGCTTCTTCTTGCTGTTCTACTGAGTGCAGAACTTTACTGACACCACTGCTTTGATAACTGACGGCAGCAACAATCCACTCTGCAATAGACAGCCCTACAGCATTAGCCTTCTGCTGTAAATCTGCATAAACCTCATCACTTATTTCTAGAGTTAGCTGCTGACTCATGAGTACTGAAGGTTTTGGTGGGTTTATCGATAATTATAACGTTTGTTCCACAGCTCGATGAAATGCCTTTGGGCTTGATGCTGACAGATATGCTTGATGTACGGTCTCCACTAAAAGCTTAAGCCACTTAACAACTTATTAGATCGATCCAATCTGCCTATATGCCTCCTACTAGGTGAATATGCAGATTATCAGTCATCTAATCACCTTCTGGGGATAGATAGGCGGCGAATAATTAGCATAATAGCCCTCCTTAGGGCTGATAGACAGCAAAGAGCTGTATATCTTTCATGTTGTTATTGAAGGTGCACATGTATTATTGGCGTTGTATTTGATACCTGCATGTGGAGGTGTCATGGAGCATCGTCGTCATAAGAAGCTGTAAACCAAGTGCGTGAAGCCGTCTGAAGCACTACTCTTGCCGCACGGAGCAAACCTACGCATCTTGTTTCACAACAAACGGCGTCTTCACGATCGCTGCCAGCGGACTTTGCCATCCGGTTGATCAACCACTGCAATTCCCATAGCCGTCAGGACGTAGCCTAGGTTAGGGTCAGCCAAAAATTGATGCGTCAGCTACAAAGCGCTTCCGCAGTAGGTTTTAGAAAAATCGGGATGACTGGATTCGAACCAGCGGCCCCTTCGTCCCGAACGAAGTTCAGAAAGTCTTCTAACCTATGCTGCACTTTGATTATAGCGGTTCTCAATAAACTGTCCTACCAATCTCCTACCGCAATCGATCCAAAATAGCTCCGATTATCCACCTTTGCTGTTCTCCCAGCACCTACTCGCTCTGATATCGATGCCTGCTGCACTCGGATTTAGTAGCCCAAGGACAGCGATATCGTGTCACCATAGCTGATGGCTGTGCTGGCTTCAATACCTCCTAGAGCGCTACTCAGACTAGAGGATTAGACCTTATCGTCAATTAGTTGCTAGGCATCCAAATAGATGTAATAGCCATAAGATCGATCAGCTTCGGATTAAGAATTGATTGCTTTTCCTAACTCCGGTTAAGTCTATGATGCCATGGTTAGGGCTAGGGCAAACGCATACTCCGATATTTTTGCAGCAAGGCCAGGTTTAGGATGCCTTGTTGCGAAAATTAGTCCCACCTCACTGGCTGCTGATCATTGGAGGTCTGATTCCTTCGTGAATCCCAAATTAGTATGCGTTTGGCCTATGTGTTGTACCAGTAGTTGCTATTTGATAAACGCCACCGCGCTAGAATGATAATGATTATCATTCTAGTTTTTACCCATGCTCAACCAGATCAGCCGCCCCAACCCCAGCGATCGCATTACCCCCAGCGACCTCCAGCGGTTACTGCGTCTTCGCCACACCTGTGCCCATGTGTTGGCCATGGCTGTGCAGCGGCTGTTCCCCGAAACACAGGTGACCATTGGCCCTGCCACCGACACCGGCTTTTACTACGACTTTGATCGCGCTATCGCATTTACCCCCAGCGACCTCACCTGCATTGCAGCCAAAATGCGGCAGATTATTCGTGCCAACCTGCCGATCATCCGCGAAACCGTGGAACGTGACGAGTTGCGGTCAGAGATTGTCCAAATTAACGAGCCCTACAAGCTGGAAATTCTCGACGGCATTCCCCCCAATGAGCCGATTACCCGCTACTACATTGGCTGCCCTGATCCAGTCTTACCCAAAGGCCCGGAATCGCCCTCACTCTTTAATATTCCTGCCCCAGGAGAGCCTGCCCCCGTTGCCTCTTGGTGGGATCTGTGCGCTGGCCCTCATCTAAATACCACCGGCGAGATTCACCCCGATGCCTTTACCCTGGAAAGTGTAGCCGGGGCTTACTGGCGCGGTGATGAAACCAAACCCCAGCTCCAGCGCATCTACGGCACCGCCTGGGAAACCCCAGAGCAGTTGCAGGCTTATCTACAACAAAAGGAAGAGGCCAAACGGCGCGACCATCGCCAACTGGGGCAAGAGCTCGATCTCTTCAGCATTCAAGAGGCCGCCGGAGGCGGGCTGGTGTTTTGGCACCCCAAGGGGGCGCGGATGCGGTTGCTGATCGAAGACTACTGGCGCAGTGCCCATCTGGCGGCGGGCTATGACCTGCTCTACACGCCCCACATTGCCAACCTCGACCTATGGAAGACCTCGGGCCATTTTGATTTCTACCGAGACAATATGTTTGACTCGATGGCAATTGAAGCGCAGCAGTACCAACTCAGGCCGATGAACTGCCCCTTCCATGTGTTGACCTACCAGAATAAACTGCACTCGTACCGAGAACTGCCCCTACGCTGGGCTGAGTTGGGCACTGTCTACCGCTACGAGCGCTCTGGCGTGCTGCACGGGCTGATGCGGGTGCGAGGCTTTACTCAAGATGACGCCCATGTGTTTTGTCTGCCCGAGCAGGTGAGCGACGAAATTTTGGCGGTGCTGAACCTGACTGAGCAGATTTTGTCAGACTTTGGCTTTACCGAGTACGAGGTGAATCTCTCGACTCGCCCGGCCAAGTCGGTGGGCACTAACGAAGTTTGGACTCTAGCCACTGATGCCCTGATTCAAGCTCTGGATCGTAAGAGCTGGGCCTACGTCACCGACGAAGGCGGCGGGGCCTTCTATGGCCCCAAAATTGACATCAAAATTCGCGATGCCATTGGTCGTCTGTGGCAGTGCTCCACCATTCAGGTGGACTTCAACCTGCCCGAGCGGTTTGACCTGCACTACGTGGCCGCCGATGGTTCACGGCAGCGCCCGATCATGATTCACCGGGCCATTTTTGGCTCTCTGGAGCGGTTCTTTGGCATTTTGGTAGAAAACTACGCTGGGGACTTTCCCCTGTGGCTTGCCCCGGTGCAACTGCGGCTGCTGCCAGTCAGCGATGACCAGCGTGACTATGCCAATGGGGTGGCCC
>RECH01000332.1 GCA_007694125.1 Leptolyngbya sp. DLM2.Bin15 | reverse complement strand
TCGCCCCTAGATAGCGTGAACGGTTGGCAACCTTGGGTGGGAACAGACAGAATGGACAAGAGGTTCCATAGCAGGCAGTTATGCGAGATAGTATCGAACGACTTACGCAAAACCTAGGGCAAACCATCGTAGGCAAAACAGCCGCCATCCGTTTGGTGTTGGTGGCCCTGTTTTCTGGCGGTCATGCCCTGTTGGAGGATGTTCCAGGGGTTGGCAAGACGCTGCTGGCTAAATCCTTAGCCCGATCGATCGATGGCAAATTTCAGCGTATTCAATGCACGCCGGATCTCCTGCCGTCAGACGCGACGGGTATTAACATTTGGAACCGTCGCACCGAAGAGTTTGAGTTTTTGCCAGGGCCAGTCTTTTCCAACATCCTGCTGGTGGATGAAATTAACCGAGCGACGCCCCGCACCCAGTCAGCCTTGCTGGAGGTGATGGAAGAGCAGCAGGTGACCATTGATGGGCGATCGCGGCAGGTGCTTCGCCCATTTTTTGTGATCGCCACCCAAAATCCCGTGGAATATCAGGGAACCTTTCCGCTCCCCGAAGCCCAGATGGATCGCTTCATGGTGTCTCTCAGCCTGGGGTATCCCGACGGAGATGAAGAACTGCAGATGTTGCAGCGTCTCCAGGGAGGTAAAACCTTGGATGACCTGCGTCCTTGCTTTTCCCTGGAGGAGATCGAGGAGTTGCGATCGCTCTGTCAGCAAGTGCGAGTAGAGCTGCCGTTGCAGAAGTATATTTTGGAACTCGTGCGGGCCACGCGCCAGGATGAAGAAATTCGTCTTGGGGTCAGTCCCCGTGGCAGCGTGGCGCTCCATCGGACGGCGCAGACCCTAGCCTACCTGGATGGACGAGACTACGCGACCCCTGATGATGTCAAGTTTTTGGCTCCCTATGTACTAGCCCATCGCCTGATCCCCACCAGCGGTCGTCATGCCAAGGCCATTATTCAGCGGTTAGTCGAAACGGTTGCAATCCCATAACTGGATGAGTGGTTAATACGCAAGAAATGTCAAGCTTGGATGTGCTGAATATTTCTCAGTACTTTGGCGGCACTGGGATCAAGATTCCGTTTTTTCCAAGAGGCTTAAGGGTAGGTGTGTTGTAGACAATCGGAGCAACCTTTTGTCACTCAGGACTGCATCTACCTCATGCTTGATCTAATCCATCACCGCCGACCTGCTCAGGGCAGTCGGCCATCATCACAGTCGGCTTCAACACAAGGCTTTACCCTGTTAGAAATGATGGCGATTCTACTCGTCATGGGCCTGGTATCGGCGATCGCTCTCCCAGGTTGGGTGGCCTTTCAGCAAAATCTTGTCCTGGCCAAGTCTCAAGACCAAGCATTTTTGATTATGCGCCAAGCGCAACAGGAGGCCACGCGCAATCGAGGACGCTGGCAGGCTAGTTTCCGAGAAGTGAACGGTACCGTGCAATTCGCGGTGCATCCCATTCGCACCTTGCCCGCCCAAGCCCAGTGGCAGCCCCTGTCATCTCAGGTGACGATCGACCCCACCCGCACCACCCTGCTGCGTAGCCAAGGAGTATACCGAGTGCAGTTCAACCACAAAGGGCATGTGAATGGACAATTAGGGCGTCTCACCCTCATGCGTCGAGATGGCAGCCGCATGAGGCGCTGTGTGGTGGTCTCCACGCTGTTGGGTGTCCTGCGCAAGAACATCGAACGGTCGAGCCGCGATCGCGCCTGTTCCCCCGCCCGTCTCACCTCCTAAGGATTCGTGTGATCTACATCACTCTTCCCTCCTGCCCTTAGGACGATTTTTTGACTGCCACATGGTCGTCAACAGAGAGCGATCGCTCCTCCATAATCAAGGCAGCGATCGCCTGTCCCATCCCACCTAGGCGGAGTTGAGCCCATTGTTGAGCCCATTGTTTTAAGGCAGACATTTGGGATCACGGCAAATCTTCACTCCTGAAAGCCCCGTGATAATATCTGAGGGAAGTATCGATACAATCAGCGGTCATTCGTACGTAAGGCCCCTACCATGGAGTGGCATCTTTCCTTGAGCTCTGGTCATCACCCTTGCCCCCAGCTCACCACCAACCATCGTCGTGCTCTAGATTACTCCTTGCTGTGAATCATCCCTGACTTGTGCGATCGCCCTTGACCCCAATGCCCTAGGAGAAGACAGGAGTGCAAGACCCTACAGCCAATGGCTCCCTTTGCTATGAATCCGCGTCGCCACAACGAGGGCAATCCATTGAGCCCATCAGGGTCGGCGTGATCGGGGTTGGAAACATGGGCCAACACCACACCCGTGTGCTCAGCTTACTCAAAGATGTAAAGCTGGCTGGCATTTCCGATATTGATATAGAGCGTGGTATCGATACCGCCAGCAAATATCGGGTACGTTTTTTTGAACATTATCAAGATCTGCTAGAGCATGTGGATGCGGTTTGTATCGCCGTTCCCACCCGTTTGCATCATGCAGTGGGCATGGCCTGCCTCCAGGCAGGGGTGCATGTGTTGATTGAAAAACCGATCGCCGCCAACATTGCCGAAGCAGAATCCCTGGTGAATGCCGCTGCCGAAGCCCAGGCGATCCTCCAAGTAGGTCATATTGAACGGTTTAACCCGGCTTTTCAAGAACTCAGCAAGGTGCTGAAAACCGACAAAATTTTGGCGCTAGAAGCCCATCGCATGAGCCCCTACTCCCA
Source organism: Leptolyngbya sp. DLM2.Bin15 (assembly GCA_007694125.1). Classification (GTDB taxonomy): domain Bacteria; phylum Cyanobacteriota; class Cyanobacteriia; order RECH01; family RECH01; genus RECH01. Next base: position 9,869 of record RECH01000332.1, on the reverse strand, counting down.
CCGGGCTAACGATGTCTCAGTGGTGCTCGATCTGATGATTCACGATATTGATCTCTTGCTAGAACTAGCTGGGGCCCCGGTGGAAAAACTCACGGCAACCGGTAGCCGTACCAGCAGTTCCCACCACCTAGACTATGTCACCGCTACCTTGGGCTTTGCCAATGGCGTCGTAGCCACCCTCACCGCCAGCAAAGTCACCCACCGCAAGATTCGCCAAATTGCCGCCCACTGCCTCCATTCTCTGACCGAGGCCGATTTTCTTAACAATGCCATTTTGATTCATCGGCAGACCACCGCCAATTGCTCCACCGACTACGGGCAGGTGCTCTATCGGCAAGATGGCTTAATTGAGAAAGTTCATACCAGCAATATCGAACCGCTCCATGCCGAGCTGGAGCATTTTGTCACCTGTGTGCGCGGCGGCGATCAGCCCTCGGTGGGCGGACAACAAGCCCTCAAAGCTCTGCGTCTTGCCAGCCTCATTGAGCAAATTGCCTCAGATGATCACCAAGCTTGGTATCAACTTAGTCCGGAATTGCTATACGTTTAGCTTGGATAGGGAAAAATACACCTGCAGCGATCGCTTGTCTTTGGCTCATCCTTGACCAACAATTGGCTAACAACTGGATGAGATTTAGAAAATCAGTTTCGCGATTGCAGTCCGGTGAGTTATCATAGTCTTCCTAGGGCTGGGTTGCTCACTAGACTGAATGTCTGTCTTGGCCATGACCTTGTATGAAACGAATACAAGGACGGCAAACCGTGGATGCACTGTTCAAGACTTTGACCCTATCGTTTACGGAGAAAAACACTGGGATAAAACTAGCATGGTCAATCAGAAAACACCAGATATCGGTTTTACACACGAAGATTTTGCGGCACTCCTTGATAAGTATGACTATCATTTCAGCCCCGGCGATATTGTGGCTGGAACGGTTTTCAGCCTAGAGCCAAGAGGTGCTCTGATTGACATTGGTGCTAAAACAGCGGCCTATATTCCGATTCAAGAGATGTCAATCAATCGCATTGAAACCCCTGAAGAGGTGTTGCAATCGAATGAAACTCGCGAATTCTTCATTTTGACGGATGAAAATGAAGATGGTCAGCTAACACTGTCGATCCGACGTATTGAATACATGCGGGCCTGGGAGCGGGTTCGTCAGCTTCAAGCGGAAGATGCCACAGTACGCTCCAGTGTCTTTGCAACCAACCGAGGGGGTGCGCTGGTTCGCATCGAAGGTCTGCGCGGATTTATTCCAGGCTCTCACATCAGCACTCGTAAGCCGAAAGAAGACTTGGTGGCCGAAGAATTGCCGCTGAAGTTCTTAGAGGTTGATGAAGATCGTAACCGCCTTGTGCTAAGTCATCGTCGCGCCTTGGTTGAGCGCAAGATGAACCGCCTCGAAGTTGGCGAAGTTGTCATTGGTACGGTTCGTGGCTTGAAACCCTACGGTGCCTTTATCGATATCGGCGGCGTCAGCGGACTACTCCACATCTCTGAAATTTCCCACGATCACATTGATACTCCCCATAGTGTCTTCAATGTGAACGATGAAATTAAGGTCATGATCATTGACCTAGATGCTGAGCGCGGTCGGATTTCTCTGTCCACCAAGCAGCTTGAGCCAGATCCCGGTGATATGGTGAAGAATCCATCTCTCGTCTACGACAAGGCAGAAGAGATGGCCGCTCGCTACCGTGAACAGGTGATGGGTCTAGGACAACCTAGTGCAGAAGAACCCGTCGTCGAGGAAGAAGAGGTGGCTGCTGAGCCTGCTGCGGTTGAAGAAGAGCCTGCTCTCGCCGTTGAAGAATAAGCTGTAGCCGCAGGGATGGTATCGAAGGGCGCGATCGCTCTTCCATCCACGCGGCTATCTTCCACACAATCAATAACCCAATACCCGGCTGATATTCTCTCTGGAGGAGTTGGCCGGGTATTTTTTGCGATCGCCGCTGTCCACAGCCCGAGGGGCCAGACCCGATCGACAATCCTGCAGATCGATAATTGCAGGTCCTCGGTGAGGTGATCTAAGCTCGAAGGGCGAGCGCCAGGTCCTCCGATGGCATGTCTTTGAGCAAATAGCCCACACTCCGTTTTAGATGGCGGCGGTGACCCTCATGGACAAACCTTGCGGGGTATTTGTCCATTTTTCATGATGGAGGGCAAAACCTCAGGGAAAGCACCCTAGCCCCTCTTCTGGCAGCCATAAAACTGCTCGATCGAAGACAGCATGGGCGATCGCCCTTCGTCAAAATGATCATAGATTACGCGATCATGCGGATTGACAGAGGCGACACCCATAGAAAGAGGGCATAAAGATCAGCAATATGGCTGAATAAAATCATAGACTTGATGCAACGCTTCTGCCCCTTGGGTCGTTATGGTGGAGAGACCATTCCTGAAAAGTCTTCGTAGGCAACGCCTGCCCTTCCATCTAGCTTGAACCTATGGTTTTGAGCACGTTAGATTGGAAGACTGTGAAGTCTACCTGTCATCCCATCGTCACTCATTCAGTCAACTCCCTTCAAGCAGATGGGATCACCCTTGGGGTTGAGACTGCGTCATAGACGTCGGCAATCATTATGTCGGCGAGCGCATCGCTCCCAACCCTAGTCTGTTTCGATAGTTTACGTAGTCTGTCCGCTCGGAAAAAGCAATTTTCATGATTAGATTTGCTACGCTGGTGGTTGAGGTTAACGGCCATAGAACGTCGGCAGCGCTAGAATCGGTTTAGTCCGTGTTCCTGAAGCGTGAACTGGCCGGTCATAGATGGTCTACATCTCAGCCACAACCATGGATCGTGGCATTAAAATGCATGAGCGGATAACGACATAGACTCTGTTGGCGCAAAGAGGGGCGATCGCCTCGATCTGAGACTGACCTCTGGGTCAGCCCAGTGAAATGCACGATTTTTAATTGACGATAAGCGATTTACGTTCAGAATTAACGCTGATAGTTTTGATTTAAGGAGCATGAGGAGCACGGCATGACTCAGGCTAACAACGTACTTGAAACGATTGAACAGCCAGCCAATGAGCTAGATCTCCTACTGGGTGGAGAGCAAGAAAGCGATGGCATGTATGACGAACCAGTAGAAGACGAGGAGGATGCGAAGGTCGCCAAGGGTAAGACCACTCGTCGTCGCACCCAGTCTAAGAAAAAGCACTACACCGAAGATTCCATCCGGCTGTATCTGCAAGAAATTGGACGCATTCGTCTACTGCGGGCTGATGAAGAAATTGAGTTGGCACGTAAAATTGCTGACCTGCTAGAGCTAGAGCGCATCCGCGAAAAGCTGACAGATGAACTGGCTCGCGAACCAGCTGATTCTGAATGGGCAGAAGCTGTCGATATGGAACTTCCCAAGTTCCGCTACCGGCTACACCTCGGACGGCGCGCCAAGGACAAGATGGTGCAATCGAACCTACGACTCGTGGTGTCGATCGCCAAGAAATATATGAACCGAGGCCTATCATTTCAGGATCTGATCCAAGAAGGTAGCTTGGGCTTGATTCGGGCCGCCGAAAAGTTCGATCACGAAAAGGGTTACAAATTCTCGACCTATGCCACTTGGTGGATTCGGCAGGCCATTACGCGGGCGATCGCAGACCAGTCTAGAACGATTCGTCTTCCCGTTCACCTGTATGAAACCATTTCTCGCATAAAGAAAACCACCAAGCTGCTGTCTCAGGAAATGGGACGCAAGCCCACGGAGGAAGAGATCGCGACTCGCATGGAAATGACCATCGAGAAGCTGCGGTTTATTGCAAAATCTGCTCAGCTTCCCATCTCGTTGGAAACACCCATTGGTAAGGAAGAAGACTCTCGTCTGGGTGACTTTATTGAGTCTGATGGTGAAACCCCAGAAGATCAAGTCTCGAAGAGTCTCCTGCGGGAAGACTTAGAGGGCGTCCTAGGAACCCTCAGCCCCCGAGAGCGCGATGTGTTGCGCCTCCGCTATGGGCTGGATGATGGCCGGATGAAGACCCTCGAAGAAATCGGTCAAATCTTCAATGTGACTCGGGAACGCATTCGCCAAATCGAGGCGAAGGCTCTGCGGAAACTCCGCCATCCCAATCGCAACAGCGTCTTGAAGGAATATATCCGTTAGCCTACTCATGACTGGACGAGGGGGAGCTAGGCTTCCTCTCCGATCCCCGATTGACCTACCCAGCCCGGTAGGTTTTTTTGTCCCAATTCGCCTAGTTGCTGGGCAGTTCTACGACCCTTGTTGAGGATGTCGTTTAGGATGGAACAATTGGACTACTTTCTCCGCTAGCTTAACGTCCCCCTGGTATGGCAACTTCAAAACTCAGACAGCTTGGTGCCTATCTGCATCCCTATTGGCAAAAATCAGCCCTTGGGGTAGGAGCATTATTCATCGTTAATGCGATTGGGGCCTATATTCCCCAGCTCATTAAAAATGGCATTGATGAATTACAGGTCACCTTTAGTTTCGATCGCGTCGTCTTTTACGCCATTCTGACGCTCGTGCTAGCCACCTTCATGTGGGGGGTGCGGATGGTGTCGCGCATCACCCTGTTTGGCGTGGGGCGGCAGGTGGAGTTTGATCTGAAGCAGCGCATTTTCAATCATCTACTCACCCTAGAACCCAGCTATTTTTCACGCAATCCGGCCGGTGATCTGATCAGCCGTTCCACCAGTGATGTTGATAATATCCGACGTTTGGTGGGCTTTGCGGTATTGAGTTTAGCCAATACGATCTTTGCCTATGCGCTCACGCTGCCGTTTATGCTGGCGATTAGCTGGAGAATTACGCTATTGGCGATCGCGGTTTATCCCATCCTGTTTTTGATCGTGCATTTATTTAGCGATCGCCTGCGGGATGAACAGCGGGATGTTCAAGAGGAAACATCACGGATCAGCGAGTTAATTCAGGAAGACATGAACGGCATGGCCCTGATTAAGATCTACGGGCAGGAGGACAATGAACGCCGGGCCTTTCATCAGCTCAATCAGCGGCTCCTGGGTGCCAACTTAAAACTGGCGAAAACCCGCAATATTTTATTTCCCATGCTGGGAGGATTGGCTAGTATTAGCCTGTTGATGGTGCTTTGGGCCGGCTCAGGGGCGATTGAAAGCGGCTTGCTCAGCATTGGTGACTTCATTGCGCTCCTGCTCTACGTTGAGCGTCTCGTCTTCCCCACGGCTATTCTAGGCTTCACCATTACGGCCTATCAGCGGGGTGAGGTGAGTATCGATCGCGTTGAATATATCCTCACCTCCACGCCCAAAATCTATACAGAACCAGGGGCGATCGCCCTGGATGTCAACCGCGTGCAGGGGCGGATTGAAGCTCGGCACCTCAGCTATGCCTATCCCGATACGCTGGCACCAGCCCTGCAGGATGTCAATTTTGTAATTGAGCCAGGCGAAACCGTAGCGATCGTCGGGCCCATTGGCTCAGGTAAGTCTACCCTTGCCAGCGCATTACCTCGACTGTTAGATATTCCCGACGGTCAGCTTTTTCTGGATGGCCAGGATATTACCCATCTGCAGCTCGCTGATCTACGGAGAGCGATCGCCTACGTTCCCCAAGATAGTTTTCTGTTTAGCACCAGCATTACCAACAATATTCGCTACGGCGATCCCCTGAGTGAGGTGATGGACGTTGAGTATGCAGCAAAAACGGCTCAGATCCATCCCGAGATTTTGAACTTTCCTCAGCAATACAAAACCTTAGTCGGTGAGCGGGGTATTACCCTATCAGGAGGGCAGCGCCAGCGTACAGCCCTAGCCCGTGCCCTCTTGGTCGATGCGCCGATTTTGATTTTAGATGACTCCCTCTCTAGCGTCGATAATCAAACCGCGACTCAAATCCTGCAAAATCTATCTGAAGGGACTCGGCGCAAGACAGTTATCTTTATCTCCCATCAAATGTCAGCAGCAGCCCTAGCCGATCGCATTCTGGTGATGGATCGGGGCACAATCCTGCAATCTGGCACCCATACTGAACTGCTACAGCAGGGTGGGCTCTATCTGAAATTATGGGAGCAACACAAACTGGAAGAAGTGCTGCAGTAGTGGTTAATGGGGAATTGGGTAGTACTGGGGATGGGACATTAGAGATGCATGCGGGTGAGAAATTCACCTGCCTGGCGCAGCTTAATTTTGCTGGATACATACAGCGGTAGCTGGTAGTATTCGGCGACCAGCCATCCCACCATCATCAGATGAAACGCCAGGGTCATTCCAGCCCACAGGATCGGAAACCAAGACCAAGGACTGCCAGGCAGGGGCGGAAAAATATAGGACGATAGCCAAACAAGGCATGAAGGCACAATCACCACAATCAGGCCGATCATCCACACAATGGGGCTGAGGGTAGCCCCTTGGGGATAGATGGACTGCCAGCGCCGACCGCTCCATTTCCAAGCCATGGGCTGGGAGCTATCTGCAATATGCAGGGTCTGTTCGGCAAGATTGGCGGTAAAGATATGGCGGCAAAAATTGCAGGCAAAGGTGTCCATCAACACCATTTGCTGAATTTGCCCATGGCGACAGGCCGGACATAGATAGCTGCCTTGATGGGTAAGGCTATAGGGCAGCTTATCACCCCGCTGGGTGGACGCAAAGGGGTTGATGCTGCGTTTAGGGCTAAACTCCGTCATAGGCGCATCTCGCAGGGATGATGAGAAATCACAAGGACGCTGACTATAGTACAGCGAGAGCGATCGCCCTCACCATGGAGGATCAGTCGCTCCTAGTCAAAAGCTTATCGCGATCGCCCAGGTTTCTGCCGACCTTATTAATTCTTGGTAACAGAGCGCCGCTCCATCTAGGCAGCACCACTGCCCACATAGCGGGGCACTTCAACACCATCCTGCTCCAAAATCACCAGAGGCTCACCCCCAGCTTGCATATCCACCCGCTTGACCAAGACTTGACCGTTGGCTAAATAGTCGCCTACCCGTACATAGCGACTCGTATGTTCATTGGGCGCTCGCAGAATGATACTCACCTGTCCGCCCACTTCCACCACGCCGGTAATCTCGATCAGATCGGCAAGCCGAGCCGATGGAGTGGTGGGCGCGACCGAGGTGCCAGGAGCAGCGGCGATCGCATCACTGAGGGTCGGTTCGCCGGGCTGCACCACAGGCATGGGCGTCGGCTCGACCGGCACAGTGCTAATGGTTTGGGGGGGTGGCAGGGTGGCGGCAACCGTGGCTGGCTGCTCTCTGGGGGGAGACGAGGCTGGTCGGCTCATCACAACGGCATGAGGTTCTAGGGGAGCAAAGGGATTGCTGCGTCCCGATTGGATGCGGGCCACTTGCCCAGCGGAGGTCGTCGGTGGGATCAGGGTGGGCACCGGCAGGGGCGCATCGGCCGCCGCTTCGCTGTCAACTAGGTCAGGATCCGTAACGCCTGGTGTCGGCAGGGGATCCACACCATTCTCTTGCAGCGGCAGTTCGGTGGGCGCAGGGGGGACAACGGGCACCGTGCTGTCGCTCACCGTAGGGGTCTCGGATGCACAACTGGTCCCGAAGACGGCCAGGGCGATCGCCCCTGCAAACCAACCGGTTGACAGCAATGAAGGCAATGGCAGTTTTTTCATGATCGACATCCCGGTGTCCCAAAAAAGTTTAGGGCTGATAATACAACTGGGTAGTCACCCAACTTCCCCCATAGGATAGCGCTGATTTCCAGCGGTGGGATCAGATATCCATAAAGGAAAACGATCCGGATAGATCCATGGAGGGGGCGATCGCTAATAGCGGATGCGTGGATCGATGTAGGCGTTGAGAATATCAATCGCAATGCTGGCGATCGCCACAATGGCTCCAAAAAATACCATGATTCCTTGTACAACCGGGTAATCGCGCATCCGGATCGCCTCGTATAACCGGAAGGCAAGTCCTGGCCAGGAAAAGGTGGCTTCGGTGAGAATGGCTCCCCCGAGGAGGGAGGCAATGGTTAGACCTAGAACCGTGACCACGGGAATTAAGGCATTGCGCAGGGCATGGATGAGCACAACCCGATATTCGGGAATACCCCGCGCCCGCGCCGCTTCCACATAGTCTGACCGCAGGGTTTGCTTGAGGTTAATCCGCACCATGCGTTCAAAAATGCCGCTGAGCAAAATGCCTAGGGTCAAGCTAGGCAGAGCTAGATGATGCAGGGCTGTACCCAGTTGGTCAAACCGTCCTTGGACTAAACTATCGACGACGTAAAGCCCCGTGAAGCCAGGGGTAGGGCTGAGACCGGGCGTATAGCGCAAGCTGGTGGGAAACCAGCCTAGCCACACGCCAAAAATGAGCTGCAGCACCATACCAAACCAGTACATGGGCACGGCATAGGTGATGATGCCAAACAGTCGCCCACCGGCATCGACCGCCGTGTTGGGCCGGGAGGCGGCCAGGGATCCGATCGCCACCCCCACCACCACCGACACCAGCATACTCAACAGCGTTAGCTCCACCGTGGCGGGGAAATAGTCGCGGATGATCTGCCAGACGGTTTGCCCCCGATTGACAATGGACGTACCCAGATCAAGCTGGAGCAAAGCACCCAGATATCGCACATATTGCAGCCACAGGGGCGCATCTAGGCCCAGCTCTATCCGCAGGGCTTCCTTGGCACTTTCTGGCGCGCGGGGGCCGAGGGTGGCATCAACGGGATTACCGCTGACCCGCAGCAGCAGAAACACAATGGTGATCACCGTCCACAGCATCAACGGCGCTAAGAGCAACCGGGATAGAACGTAGTACCGTAGGGCGCTAGAGCGGGACATCGTCTCTTCCTAAGACTTACTAAGTTGCCAGAATAACACCTGCTGCGTGGGCTGAATGGAAAATCCATCCACACTAGGCTGGCTGAAGGCATAGTCCTTCTTCTGCCACAGCGGCACGTAGGGAACATCCTCGATCAGGCTCTGCTGCAGCTCGGCGATAATGGCCCGGCGAGCGTCCACATCCGACTCTAGGCGCTGCTGGTTCACCAAGTCAATGACGCGATCGCTGTAGTAGAACGAGCCGCCTGCCTGGGTTTGCCCTGATATACAGCCGGTTTCTTCTGAGCCTTCGTCACAGTGCAGGAAGGGATGAATAAAGGTATCGACATCATAGAAGTCGGGGTACCAGTTGAGAATAAAGGTGGGATAGATGCCATCCCCAAGATTTTCAAACGCGGTGGCAGATTCCACGCCCTGTAGGGTCACCTCGACCAAACCGGGCACCTGTCGCTCAATCGACGCCTCTAGGGTGCTAGCGGCCAAGCCATCGGTGGTGGAGGTGGAAATGTACCAAATCTCTAGCGGCAGGGGATTGGCTTCGGAAAATCCAGCAGATTCGAGAAAGGCCTTGGCTTTCTCAGCGTCGCCATCGCCATAGGCCTCTTGAAACACAGGCTCATATTCCGAAAAGCTGGTGGGCAAAATGCTGTAGAGCGGTTCTGCCTGCCCTTGGAAAACCCGTTCGTTCAACAGAGGCCGGTCAATCAGGGAAGCGATCGCTTTTCTCACATCCAGATTATCGTAGGGCTCCATCGCTTGGTTGAGCACCAGGTAGTTGATCACGGTGCTGCCCGCCTCTTCCACCTGCCAGTTGTTGGTTTCTGCCTCCCGCACCAAGCTGCTGATTTGATCGGGATCTAGGGTTTGGTAGGCAATGTCAACGGTGTTGGTTCTAAAGGCATTAAACAAATTGGCAGGGCTAGAGAAGATTTGGATGTCTAACCCGTTATTAGCCGGTGCCTCGCCCCAGTAGTCTTCATTCACATCAAGGCGCACCAGGTCGGCTCCGATTTGGCTGAGCTTGTAGGGGCCAGTGCCGATGAACGAACTGGGCTGGAAGGAGCCAGGGCCAATTTCGTAGGCGCTGGGGGGCACGGGCGTCACGCCGGAGAAGGC
>RECH01000192.1 GCA_007694125.1 Leptolyngbya sp. DLM2.Bin15 | reverse complement strand
AGAAGTCGATAATTATCTACCCGGCACCCTACGTCAGCTTTGGCGTCAGGTCTAGCATTTACTGTAGCCCCAGTGGCTGAAGCGCTGTCTACGTGAATACCGCATCATAGTTTAGCCCTAGGTTTTTGGAGATGATCCAAGAGCCTAGGGTTGTTTTAATGTTAGTAGGGAGAGCGATCGCTCCGAAGTGCTCTTCTACCCATGAACTGGTCTTGACAAAACCTTGAGTTGCGTTTAGGATCAAGACAAGAACACTCACCTCGCCTCTCTCGGAAGCGCACTAGGTGAGTTTTGTTTTTTTAGGAAGCTCAATCCATAGAGTGTTGCGTGGACAAAAGCAGAAGCAAATTTAGCAAGCCAGCTTTAACGATAGAACAGCAGGTTGACTTGCTTGTTTCTAGGGGACTCAAGATAGACAATCGTGAGGTAGCAAGTCACTACCTAAGATTTATTGGCTACTATAGGCTCTCTGCTTACTGCATCCCCTTTCAGTATTGTGAAGCAAGCGGTGATAACCACCAATTCAAGCCCTATGTAAGCTTTGAGCAGGTCTTAGATTTATACATTTTCGATCGAAAGCTGCGCCTACTTATAATGGATGCTGTTGAACGCATCGAAGTTGCTATAAAAGCAGCGATATCAAATGTGGCTAGTGTTGACTATGGCTCTCACTGGTTCTTGATGAAAGAGCCTTTTAAGACGAGCGAAGCCAGCAAGAAAAACAAGAAAACGTTTAATCATGCCAACTGGTTGATAAAGCTTAAAAAAGATGTTGAAGAAAACAAGTCGGATATATTCATTCAGCATTACATGAGGCATTATGATGACCCAGAACTTCCTCCTAGTTGGATGATATTTGAGACGCTTTCTTTGGGAACAGTGTCGTTAATATATAAGTCTCTGGAGTCGGGGTTGCAGAAGAAGATCGCTGGCTTATTCTCAGTTCCCTACCGTATTCTAGAATCATGGTTGCACACAATGTCATACCTTCGAAATCTATGTGCACATCATTCCAGGATCTGGAACCGAACCTTTACTATCAAACCTAAAATTTTGAAGGAATATAGAAATCATGTCTCTCAAAATAATATGTTTTTTGCTCAGGTATTTGTAATCATTAGACTCCTGAGAAAAATCTCTCAAGATTCACACTGGGAAGAAAGACTAGAACACTTACTGGAAGAACATCCGAAAGTCGATAGATCAAGAATGGGTTTTCCAGAAGACTGGATGGCTCTTCCAGTATGGGAATAGGAGCCGAGCGTTGAATAACTTAAAGATTCAGGGCAGTGTTCTACCTCTGGATAACTGCCTTTAGGCAGCAGAATCAAGCAGTTTAATCTGCTATTTGACGAGGCAAGAGCGATCACCCCTCATCAGAATCAGATCTTGCAGGTGCGAGGGATAAAATATTACTGTTTCGATAATTCGCTTTAAAACACTAAAACCGCCACCTAAGGTTTGGTGCGGTTTGGTGCGGCAGTCATACGACTACCCCTGAGCCGAGCTCCACTTGTATGATACTCAACACAATAGAATGTAGTCAAGCATGTTGCATTTTAATCTTTCGAGCAAGTCTAACGTCGCTGAGTCTGCCGTTCTTCTGAGTTGTTCTGAAGTAACTCTAAAGCGATCGCCCCCCAGAAATCAGGTTGTAGAAAGAGCGATCGCCTTGAGACGGTCAGTATTAGCCCTTCAAGAGATCGGTGAAGACTTGTTTGGTGCGTGTGGACAAATTTGAAGGCTGAAATTGAACTCGTCCGACCCTACCTTGTAAGACTTGATCCAGGGTAGTCTCGTTTTGAAGGGGTGTGCTCTCGTTGGATAGCACGGTTAGTTTTACGCGCTGTCCAGCTAGTTCTGGGGCGTAACGAAGAATTTCTTCCCATGTTCCTTCGAAAGACTGCTGCTTCATAGGACAACCTCCAAGTCATATCTTAAATTATGTCAGGATTTCTACTTCTAGACCACTAGGTGTAAACAGAGGCGTTAATTGCCCCCCTCGATACTGTACAGCTAGTAGATAATAACGTGATTCCTCTCAGCACAACCTTGGCAGATGTCATCATGATGCATCCAACTACAGCAGCCCGAGTTTTTCCAGAACGGGGCGAGTGGAAACCACATGGCGGTCTAATCCCAGATCCTTGGGTGATACTCCGAGAGCTAGGGCGACGAGCTGGGGTAGGTGCAAAATGGGCAGGTCAAGCGATCGCCCCATCACCTTGGCGACCTCCGGCTGTCGTGAATCGAGGTTGAGATGACAGAGCGGGCAAGGCGTGACGATACAGTCCGCACCGGCAGCGATCGCTTCTTGGAGATGTGACCCCGCCATTTTGAAAGAATTGGTCGTGTCATAGCTGGAAATTGGCCAGCCGCAGCACTGGGTGCGTCCCGAATAATAAATGGGCGTTGCTCCCACGGCTCGGAAGACCCGTTCCATCGATTCTGGTGCGTGGGGATCGTCGTGGGGTAGGTGCTTCTGGGCCCGTAGCAGGTAGCAACCGTAGAATGCTGCACAGTTCAGCCCCGACAGCGCCCGAGTCACCCGTTGCTGCAAGGCTTCCACGCCATAGTCTCCCACCAGAGCCCAAAGAATATGGGTGACGCTGCTACTGCCTTGGTAGGGTGAGCAGCCTTCTTTTTTCAGCAGACCGTTAATTTGATTGAGGTAGGCTGGATCCTGTTCCTGTGCCTCCTTCAGCCGTTCGTCCACATGGCCTATTACCCCTTGGCAGGTGCTGCAGTGGGTGAGCAGGGGCAGGTTGAGTTCTTCTGCTAGGGCAATGTTGCGGGCATTCACCGTATCTTCCAGCAGTTGCGACTCTTCCTTAAAGGTGCCCGACCCGCAGCAGGCGGCTTTTTTGAGTTCAACTAGTTCGATGCCCAAGGCACGGGTGAGGGCTTGGGTGGATTGGTGGAGTTCGCGGCAGGCCCCTTGGGCGACGCAACCGGGATAGTAGGCATACTTGAGTGACATAGTTCAGCGATCGCAGAGTGTTCTCATCAGGACTGGGCGGCAGGCGGGAGGTTGCCCGTGAGAGCCGTTGGTCTCTCCTATCTTCCTCCACAAGTCTGACGTTGGGGCAATATCCTTATAGTCCCTTAACGTTGATGGGTACGGCGCTGTCTTGGGGCACCGCAGCCATGATCAGGTTTGCATGGACAGGAGAGCACAAATCATAAGCGTCGGATGCTGGCGATCGCCCTTATGCTTGCGAACATATGTCGTCGTATGTTGGCTGAATTTTTATCTCTGTCTTATGCGTTGCTTTGAGTTTTAAGATAAGATAATTGCTGCTGCGGAGTTCCAGCGAATGTCTGACGTATGTTCAAACCTGAGTTGACCTGTGGGCGATCGCTCTCGTCATTCCGGTCGTTGCCTGTCTCGGTTAGACACCTGTGCCATTCTTGAAAGTATCCTCCGATCGCCCCCAATCTGCGTAGGAAATCGTAGGGTAGAGTTATGTATCTAACAGAACTGCACTCGCCGGATTGGAACGACAAGCTACAACGGCTGGTGAGTCTGACGCTATGAGCACTATGTTATGAACCGACGTTTTTTAGGATTACTAGGGGCGATCGCTCTTCTATCGATCGCCTGTGGAGGGTCGCCGGAGCCAGAGGGATCGGCCCTGCCGCCGGCCCCGGAGTCGGAAGCTGTGCAAGGCGAACCCGCTGATGAACCTGCTGACGATCTAGCTGTGCAGGTGCCGACTGAACCTGTCCCGTCTCGTCCCCCAACCAGCGATCGCCCCTTGGTAGACGAGACCCAGGTGGATCCCCTGGCAGACACCACCGTGATTCCTGGTGAGCGCGTGGGCCCCATCACCCGCGATACCAATCGCCAGCAGCTTGCTGCCATCTTTGGCGAAGATCAGCTCCGCGATGGTTTGATCGGTGTGGGGGAAGGCTTTGAGGAGCCAGGCACTTGGGTGGAGTTGGAGGAGGGGCGATCGCTGGCGATTATCTGGACAGATGAGACGCGATCGCGCCCCTTTGAAGTGCGGGAGTTAGATCCTGCCTGGCACACGCCGGAAGGTGTGCATACCGGCATGGACTTGGCAGAGCTGAGGCAGGTTTTGGGCGATTTCCAGTTCTATGGGTTCGCCTGGGACTATGGCGGCACCATTCAACTGGATAACAGCCGGCTGGATGCCTACCGCAATGTCTTGTACTTACGGATGCGTCCTTCCCACAATGAGATGAGCATTTACGAGGGAGACTATCCGATCATCGGTGATACCCTGTTCCCCTCGAATCATCCGCGTTTGGATGAGGTGGAGCCGGTGGTTCACAGTATGATTGTGGTGCTCAATCCCCATGACTGGGGGGATTAGGCAACACCGGCGCAAAGTCTGTCAACATGCCGTAGGTCAGCCAGATAGCCAAGGCCCGCAGGTAGTGACAGGCGCGGAAGGTGCCCACGGCGGTGATGGCTTCTGGCGTGCGGAACTGCAGCCCGTTGGTATAGATCTGTTTAACCACGGCCTCGGTCATGCGCAGGGCTTCGTCTCGCAGGTTCATTTGCACCAAAAAGGCGGCGAGGCCAAAGTTGATGCCTGTCCACACTTCTAGGGGATGGGTGTCGTCTGGATTCATGGGCGAACCATCGGGACGCAGACCATTGGCCGCGCCGAATTGACCATTGTGGAAGCGCATGAAACAGGCTTCATACACCATTTCAAGAGCAGACTGGGCGCAGTCTGTCGGCACGATGTCGGGTAGACCCAGCAGGCGGGCATAGAACTGACCGCAAAGCTGATCCGCCATGACCACGTCGGAGCCGCTGCCGGTGTCTAAGCGGTAATAGCGGCCATTCCATAGCGCTTCTTGGTACAGGGGTTTGGCTTGGGTCAGCCAGGTTTGGTAGCGTGAGATCTGCTCGGCGGGACTGGGGGCAACTTCCCCAGCTTGCTCCAAGACTTGACCGATGGCGATCGCTGCTTCCAAGGCCGCCAGCCAGAGGCCGCCACAGTAGGCGCTGATGCCCTTGAGCCGCCAGTCGTCAAAGGTTTGATCCGGTGCTCCGGAGTTTTCGGGAATGCCGTCGCCGTCGTGGTCGAAGCCTTTGAGATAGTCGAGGGCGCTGACCACCGAGGGCCAGCAGTCTCTGAGGAAGGCCAGATCGGTGCTGCCGGTGAATAGAAAATCTCGATAGACCTGAATCACGAAGTCGCTAGCCAGATCTTTCCACAGGTTGCAGTCTTGGTAGCTGGTGTAGTTGGTTTTTTCCCAGGGATGTTCGTTGGGGGCACCCAGGTCGTGGGGGGTGGCGTTGGCGGTTTTGCGCATCGCCATCGGGCTTTCCGCGCCAATGGTGTAGTAGTAGCCAATCACCCGTGGGGTATCGTCGGCGCTGGGAATGGCTCGGGCGAAGGCGCGCATCACGGCTTTTTCTAGGTCGGGCCATAGCAGCAGCAGCGACCATGAGGCATGGAGGCGTACGTCTAAACTTTCATACCAGCGATAGTCTAAGCATTCTGCGACGGCAAACTGACCCACCGGATCGCGATCGCTGGCCGCACTCCAAAGGCTGGCTCCGCTACAGAGGTCGTAGAGTTCGTTAAACAGCGCCATTTTGAACCAATTGGGTAGATCCGCTCGGTCGAGAATCGGCTGCTGCCACTCCTGAATCTGCTGTTGCCAGGTTGCATACTGATCCAGCGCCGTCTGAGCGATCGCCCAGGCCTGTCGCCCATCCGCGCCAAAAAAGTCCGTATAGCGCCGTAGATAGGTCACTCCCTGGGCAAATTCGGTCACCGGGACATCCCAAGCGATCGCCATGGGTAGAGTACGCCGCTCTCCCGGCGCAAGGGTGATGCGTAAGGCCAGGGCAGTGGCAATCTGTTCTCCAGCAGCGGCGGGGGTGGGGTCGGCTACATTGGGCAGGGATCCATCGCGGGCAAAGCTGTTCCATAGCTCCGCGCCATCGCCATCGGGATTCCAGCGGCTGTGGTAGAACACTTCGCAATCGTCAGCTTGGGCAGCGATCGCCCATTGGCCATCCCCCTCCTGGGGCTGCTCCGGTCGGTTTGCCCGATCCATCACCCAGCCCACCCGTCCGGCAGCATCCATCGGCTGCCACTGGTTGCTATTGCCTTGGCTATCGCCCCAGCGCGGCTGGTAGTCATACACGGGGCTGCCGTCGTCCCGCATCCGCACTTCCGGCGTACTCTGCCCATTGGTAAACCAGCTCACCATGTTCTGCCAGGTCACCAAGATGCTGAGGGTGAGGGGGGCATCGGTGGGATTTTCCAGCGTCCAGTGAAACACCGCTACGGGATAGCTGGTGTCTTGATAATTGCCGGGTAAAATCGGCGAAAACTGTTCACAGGTGACCTTTGCCTGCAATGCCTCGTAGACAAACCAACTGCGAGGATAGAGGGCATGGTAGTCGCCCGTTGGTTGTCCCTTGCTGCTGGCGGGATAGGGCGTCCAAGCGCTGGGGACAGCGTCGGCTTCTGTACAAAGGGCGTAGGCTTGGGTTTGCTGGCCAGACTGTTCAAACAGGCTAAACTGACAGGCTGGCACCGAGCGAAACACATGCTCGCCGCCGTCAATATGCCAGAGGTTGAAGTCTCCCCGAGGCGATCGCCCCATACAGCCTGCCCCAAAGCCACCCAACGGCATCCCATGCCAGGGGCCATCATCGAGATTGCTGGCGTAGCGAACGGTATAAGGATTAGTCCAGCCCAGCCCAAGGGGCCGCTGCCAGCTACAGCTTGGAATCATGCCTGAAGACCCACAAATGATCCCCCCGATTTTACCGCCATCTGACGAGGGATTCAGCGATCGCCCGGTGATGATGGGACAGGAACTTGGGGCTATCCGCTGCGTCCTAGGAGAGATAACGATCGCGTCGATCCATCAAGGTGCAGGAATATCGGCGGGGCCAAGGTAGGCATGTAGGACGGTCGTCCCAGGGCCAGTTCCTAGCGGTTTTGTCCTAGAAAGTCCAGATCAGGTGCGCATCTTCATACAGGTTTTACAAAAGCCCCATGATTTTTACATAAAGCTGTCCGTAGATTTGCGGGGAGCCCGTAAAATCACGGATGTATGGCCTCCTAGAATTATGGGAGTTTGATAAGAGCATTAAAAAGCGATCGCTCCTGGTTAGATGAAGCGATCGCTCCGTGATCGATCGTTGTCACTGAGATAGATTTCACTGAGACAGATGTCACTGAGGCAGAGATTCACCGACGTCTTGCCGATGCAGAAATCGGGCAAGACAAACAGGACTCTGATTGACTAGAGAGCCCTAGGATGCCGCCTCAAGAAAGGTTGCAGGTTAACGTCCTATGAACGTCCAATATGCGATCGCGACCAGGCAGGCGATCGCTGGTTGATGTCCGCTGGGGCGCAATTCTGAAAGCCATGCAGCCTGTTGTAGCTGCCGTCTGTTCCGATTTGCACACAGCGAATATTGTTAAACAGGCATTCCAAAACCCCTAGCGTAATAAAACTAGTGGCAGCCGCGATGGTCAGGAGTAAGCCTATCTCTCGCCAATCGATTTTCCTTGTCACAAGCTCTCTAGTCATGGTTCTATTAGACGCTACTGATTACGTACGGTCTTCACCCCATGGAGCTGAACAACAACATCACATTCCAACTCGGGATTGCATGGTGGATTCTTACTCATTGGCTCCATGATGGTAGATGTTGCAGCGAGAGAAAGGAGTGCAATCATTGCAGCAAACGCGTATTTCATTGTCCTAGCCCTGTGTAGATGCAAGACCCAACTCAACAGTGCAGGATTTATGAAGACCCATCAATCGCAATTCTTCTGATCTTTGATAGAGAGAACCTCCTGGCCTGAGGGCAGATTAGACCCGTATTTCCGCATAGTTTCAGGAAATATGCGGAGGCTACGCCTTGGACTAATCAATGAGTTACATTGCGTAACGCACTAGCCATTTTTGAGAGTTCACTCTACAGTGGTAGTTAGACGATAGTGTCACAGAAGTTCTGTGCGCTTTTGAAAGATCTTAAAAGTGCTAGACCATGAGTCTTTCATAAGTCCGTACCCTTGCAACCGATTCATAAGCCTGGGGACTGAGGCTATGAAAAGGACGAGACACTGTTGTTTGGTATCTCCTAATTTCACTGGTAACATAACACGGCGTTGGGCAAATGCAATGAAGGCACTAACCCCTCAGGGCCATGATCCTGCACTAGGGGCTGAGGGGCGATACACCCTGCGCTAGATGCGGTGTGGCGATTGCAATGTTTCTCGTGCACGATCTTTTAGCAGCCATGGGAAGCGTCAACCGTTGGTTTGTTGGTGTCGTTTTGCTACTGCCAGGATGGGGGACAGGCGGATGTGGCGATCGCCTGTATCATTCAAGGTTCACGGCTATCTTGTTGGCGCGCCAACGGTCGCCTGATCGCGCCAAGCTAGGTTCATGGGGCATTGAGCTGTGGCCTGCTCAAGACGTCCCAGGGTGGCCCGAGGATGGTCTGATCGCCAAGGTGGTGCTTGAACCGTGAGCAATGCCAGCGGTGCTACGGAAGACCTGGGATGCTGGTTGTTCTATTGGTTGCCAGATGATCAGGGTAGTTGTGTTATGCGACGCCGTTGTAGCTGGGCACCATGGCCTCGCTAGCAAATACATCTTCGGCAAACATGATCTTCAGGCTATCAAGATAGGTTGAACACTTAATGAATTGGGCTGTGTCTAGACACTGGGCAAACTCATGATCCATCAGCGTCAGCATGTAGCGCACTAGCTCCCAACGCACATTCAGCATGGGGTATAGCATCACGCAGAGGGGAAACAGTTCTTGCTGCACAATGCTGATGTTATCTTCTAAAATGCAGACCCAAAGATAGGTTTGAAACATCTCCGCATCCCGCAGACTGGAGATTTTAACCTGGGGAGAATTGAGGGCACCACTATAGCAATGATGCTGGGGAAAGGCCGCCATGACTTGATCGACAACCCGATGGGCGATCGCACTACTTTGGGGCAGGAGCTTTCTAACGAGCTGTAAATCTGTTGATTCATAGGAATGGCGAGCGGCAGCATCGTAGGCCCGCTGCAGGGGCATATAAAGATGATCATCGATGGCTTTGAAATAGAGGCGCAAAGCATCTTGATCGGTGGCGGCTAGCTCCAGCAAAAACAGTCCAGTGTAGTGGAACTGCATACTCACAAAGCCGATCACCCTTGGATCAACGAGGGTATATTTCGCCCGAATATGACCCAGAAGAGGCGAAATGTTGACTGCAAAGCGTTCGGGTGTGATCGATGAGACGTAGCTGATGAAGGCTTGATCGTAGATATCATAGACATCCTTGGCGATCGCCCATGGGTTAATTAAGTTTGGCGGCAGTTGGTGGCGCTTGACCTGTTCTGCGAGTAAATGTTCGGTCTTGCTCCACGCTTTTGCACTCACGGCCCGGAGTTCTTGACGCAAGTGTTCGGCAACATCCTGGCGGGATGTATTAGCACTGTGGGCGGGCAGCAAGGGTTGGGTGACCTGTTGCACATAGCGCTTGGCCCAGGCTTGGGAAAAGGAGTGTAGCGAGGAGGACACCCCAGACATTAACTCATCTTTATTGGGTAAATGCATAGTCTTTTTTTAATAGTGCTAAAGATTGTCTAAAAGGAATCTATTTATAGTGATCTATATCACGGTTGTTTCTAAATGAAAATCACTGCTTGCTGTTGCGATCGATGGAGAGCAGTGTCTATCGCATGATGGGTGAATCTTAATAATTGTAACGTATCGAAACAATTGGGCGGGAGGTGGGTATCGATCGCTGGTTCATAAACGGTAACACTTTGCCATAAGCTGGAGGTGAGTGTTCAAAGCCTACGTTCAGAGTCCTCGTATTGCGTCGCTATCATGTCTTACTACATTTCACCTCGTTTCCTGAATACCTTAGCGGTTCATATTACGAAGAATTTTCTAGAGTTGCCCAATGTGCGGGTGCCGCTCATTTTAGGCATTCATGGACGCAAGGGCGAGGGTAAGTCGTTTCAATGTGAATTGGTCTTTCAGAAAATGAAGATCAATGTGGTGCATATTTCCGGGGCAGAGCTGGAAAGTCCTGATGCGGGTGATCCGGCTCGGCTGGTGCGGCTGCGCTATCGCGAGGCCGCGGAACTGGTGCGGGTGCAGGGCAAGATGACGGTGCTGATGATCAATGATCTGGATGCGGGCGCTGGACGCTTTGATGGCGGTACGCAGTACACCGTCAATACGCAGTTGGTCAACGGCACGCTGATGAACATTGCGGATAATCCCACGAATGTGCAATTGCCGGGGAGCTACGATGAACGGCCGATTCAGCGGATTCCAATTTTGGTGACGGGTAATGATTTGTCTACGCTCTATGCGCCGCTGATTCGAGATGGTCGGATGGCGAAGTTTTACTGGGAGCCGGATCGCAGCGATCGCATTGGCATTGTCAGCGGTATTTTTGAGGGCGATCGCCTCTCAACTGCAGAGATTGAGAAGTTGGTAGACCTGTATCCCCATCAGTCGATTGACTTCTTTAGTGCGTTGCGATCGCGGATTTATGATGAACAAATCCAGCGGTTTATTCACGACATTGGGCTGGAGCGGGTGTCTCAGCGCGTGGTGAATAGTAAGGAGGGGCCGCCCACGTTCCCCAAACCTGACTTCAACTTTGAGCATTTGCAAGGTCACGCCCAGGCGTTGATGATGGAGCAAGATCGGGTGCGGCAGATGGGGCTGGTGCGGGAATATAACCAGGGTCTGGGGCGATCGCAGCTTGTGGATGAAGGCGATCGGCCGCCCATGCCATCGGCTCCTGTGTCCCCGTCGCCAACTCCGGCCCCACCGCCCGTAGTATCCAATCAACCCGATCATGCCGGGCTAAACGGTGCATCTGCGCGTCTCGACCCAGCGGTGTGCGATCACGTGCAGCGTCTGGTAGACCAAGGCTGCTGCATTGGTCTAGAGCATGTGGATGCTCGGCGGTTTCGCATGAACTCGTGGCAGAGCGGCCCATCGATTACGGCGGGGTCTGGGCGGGAGGCGATCGCCCAACTGGAGCAGAGTCTGGCCCAATACCCCAAGGAGTATGTGCGCATCATTGGCATCGATCCAGCCACCAAAACGCGGGTGATGGAAGTGATGGTGCAGCGTCCGTCCTAAGCGCTCCCCGCTGGCAGTAGGGATGAGGTGCGGGCTTGGAAGCCAGCTTGGGCAAGGGCTGCCACGGCCTGGTGAGAATCATGGACTCGGAACTGGGCACCGAAGCGCACCAGTTGCCGCTGTCCGTTGGCACCCACGCTGGCAACGACGGATACCCGCGCTCCGTGGTCTTCTTCACCCCGCTGCTGCTTTAAGACTTCCCGCAGGCGATTGCGCTGGGTAATGTCGTTGGCCATCTCCAGGGGCAGGTCGATCATCACCAACTGCACGGCTTCAATGGGCTCCGCGTCTTCAACGATCAGCTGGATGCGGCGGTCATCGCGTCGATCGGCCTTGCCCCACACCATCAGGCGGGCATCAGCTTCGATCAAGTGGCCAATGCGCTCAAAGGATTTGGGAAAGACGACTCCTTCCACCTGACCGGATAGATCCTCCAGTTGGATAATCGCCATGCGATCGCCCTTCTTGGTGATCACCGGCTTGACGCTGACTAGCATGACAATGGCGCTGATGGTTTCATTATCTTTTTCTGCTGATGCTCGTTCTGCCAGTTGATTGAGGTTGATGGGTGCTAAAACCTTAGCTGATTGCTGTAAGTCTTTCAACGGATGGTCGGAAATATAGAAGCCGATGAGTTCCTTTTCTAGCTTTAGCTTTTCCTGTTGGGGATAGTCGTCCACCGGGGGCGCGCTGGGGGCAGATTCAAAGGTGTCGATCGCTGGATTATCTGCCGTTTCCGCAAACATATCAAATAAATTACCTTGCCCAATGGCTCGATCCTTCGCCCGCGCCTGGGCCCAGTCTAAGACTAGATCTAAATCGTCCATCAGTTGGCGACGGTTGGGCTTGAGGCAGTCCATTGCCCCAGCTTGAATCAATGCCTCAATGGCTCGGCGGTTCACGGCTCGTAGGTCAATGCGATCGCAGAGATCCGCCAGGGATTTAAACTCGCCGCCCTGGTCTCGCTGTTCCAGCAGACTCTCGATCGCCCCCTGTCCGGCATGGCGCACCGCCGATAGCCCAAATAAAATCCGATCTTGGAGGGGCGTGAAGTCTAGCCCCGAACGGTTGATGTTGGGGGGGTCTACCTGGATGCCCATCTTAAGGCAGGTGCTGATGTAGCCATGCACCTTCTCCTGATCGCCGCTGTTGGCCGTCAGCAGCGCTGCCATATATTCAACCGGATAGTTGGCTTTGAGGTAGGCCGTTTGATAGGTCACATAGCCATAGGCTGTGGAGTGGGATTTATTGAAGCAGTATTCAGCAAACTGCACCATCTGATCCCATAGGGCTTCCGCAATTTTCTTATCTACGTTGTTGCCCTGCGCACCTGCCACAAATGTAGCTTGGTGCTTCTGCATTTCCGACATTTTTTTCTTACCCATAGCCCGCCGCAGCAGGTCGGCTTGCCCCAGGGAATAGCCGCCCATATCCTGGGCAATTTTCATGATCTGCTCTTGGTAGACCATGATGCCGTAGGTTTCCTTCAAAATAGGGCGGAGAATTTCATGGGCATAGTCGATCACCTCTCGACCGTGCTTACGGTTGATGAACTTGGGAATCAGACCGGCATCTAGGGGCCCCGGTCGGTAGAGGGCGAGCACCGAGGAGATATCTTCCAAACCTGAAGGCTTGAGATCTCGGACAATCTGCCGCATCCCCGATGATTCTAGCTGGAAGATGCCGCCTAGTTCTCCCTGGGCCAGCAGTTGGTAGGTTTTGGGATCATCCAGGGGCAAATGATCCAGGTCAATACTCTTGTTCTGGGTGTGCTGCACCAAGTCCACGGTTTTTTGGATCATGGTGAGGTTTTTCAGCCCCAAAAAGTCCATTTTCAGCAGCCCCATGGCCTCGATATCTTCCATGTAGTACTGGGTGATCACCGCGCCGTCATTATTGCGCTGCAGCGGCACCACTTCATCTAGAGGCTCGGAGGAGATCACTACCCCCGCCGCATGGACGCCAAAGGTCTTGTTCATGCCTTCGATGCGCATGGCCATGTCTACCCAGCGTTTGACCTTGGCATCGTTGTCGTATTTTTCCTTAAACTCCGCTGCCGGCGTTTCCTCCGAAATCATCGCCTTGAGCTTGGCTGGCTTGCCCCGAGAGACGGGAATCAGCTTGGCCATGCGATCGCTCTCCCCGTAGGGAATATCCAGCACCCGCGCCACGTCTTTGAGTACCGCCTTGGAGGTCATGCGGTTGAAGGTAATAATTTGGGCAACGCGATCGCTGCCATATTTCTCGGTGACATATTGGATCACCTCATCCCGGCGATCGATGCAGAAGTCGGTATCAATATCTGGCATGGACTTCCGTTCAGGATTTAGGAAGCGCTCAAATAGCAGTCCATGGTGAACCGGGTCAATGTTGGTGATGCCCAGCGCATAGGCCACCAGGGATCCTGCTGCCGATCCTCGCCCAGGGCCAACGGGAATGCTGCGATCGCGGGCGAATTTGATATAGTCCCACACCACCAGGAAGTAGGTGGAAAAGCCCATCTGCTGCATCATCTGCAGTTCATACTCTAGGCGATCGCGGTACTCTTCCGGTACCTCAGTCCGCTGACGGACGCTCAGCCGCCCCAGCAGCCCTTCCCAGGTCACCTCTTCTAGGTAGGTATCGGCCGTGTGATGGTCGGGTACGACATAGTTGGGGATGCGGGGTTCGCCCAAGAGACCGGTATATTCGCTAACCTTGTCGGCCACCGTGACGGTATTGGCGATCGCTTCTTCAATCACATCCTCGGTCAAGTGATCGCGAAACAGGCAGCGCATTTCATCGGCAGATTTCAGGTATTCCGTACCGCTGTAGCGCAGGCGTTTATCTTCGGTGATCAGCTTGCCGGTTTGAATGCAGAGCAGCGCATCATGGGCTTCCACATCGAAACAGGAAATGTAGTGGGAGTCGTTGGTGGCAATCAGTTGAATATCCAGTTCGCGGGCAATGCGGACAATTTCCACATTGACGATCCGGTCTTCCTGGGAGCCGTGATCCTGCAGCTCTAGATAATAGTCGTCCCCGAACAGGTCTTTATACCAGCGGGCCACCCGACGGGCAATCTCGGGCTTGCCTTGCAAAATTGCTTGGGGCACCTCACCGCCCAGGCAAGCGCTGGTGACAATCAGCCCTTCCCGATGTTTTTCCAGCAGATCCTTGTTGATGCAGGGGCGGGCAAAGATCCCCTTGCCCTGATAGCCATCTAGGTGGGAGAGGGTGGTGAGTTTGACCAGGTTTTTGTAGCCCTGGGTATTTTTGGCCAGCACCACTTGGTGATACTTGGGGCGACGTTCCTGTTTGGTGATGTCGCCGTTGATCACATACATCTCATTGCCAATGATCGGCTTAATGCCCCTGCCTTTGCAGACCTTGAGCAGCTCGATTGCCCCATACATGACGCCGTGATCCGTGAGAGCGATCGCTGGCATCTCTAGCTCCAGAGCCCGATCAATCAGTTGAGGCAGTTGGCTAGCCCCATCGAGCAAGCTGTAGTCACTGTGGATATGTAGGCCAACAAAGGACATAGTTGTTCAAAAAAAAGATCACCGAATACTCTTCAGGTTAACGGATTCCTTGGGCCATATCTAGGCTTTGTAATGACCTGAAACCCTGGATATAGCGTTGTTTGTCAGGCACAGGAAAGTTCACGCCCAGGGATGACGACGAGGGCCCAGGGTATGCTAGTAGTGCAAATGTATTGCTGTCTGTAACGATAGTCTAGCGACGAAGGGCGGGCCTTGTCATTCCTTCTGTTCAGGCAGCACTGGAGTCTAGAGTGGAGCTGGATCGGGCCCGGGTACCACACCCGATGGTTCGGGGCTGGGAGAGGGCAGGCTTAAGCCAGGGTCGGGCACGACGACAGGGTCATAGCTGGGCAGGTCGTCAAGTTTGGCCTCCGGTGGAGGCACTGGATCGGGTGAGAATCCTGGCTCTGGACTGTCTGAATAGACGGGAGCCTCTATGGCTTCAGTACTGGGTTTGGGGCGCTCTGAAGGACTTTCCTCCCTATAGGTAGGCGCTTCGCGGTAACTGGGCTCTGCAGAGTAGATGGGCTCTGAGGGATAGATGGGGTCAACGTCGCCGGGGCCAATATATTCCCGCACAGGGCTGGGGGATGAGTATGCGTCTACCTCTTGTTCCGCTCTGGGAGATGCCCAGGTGGATGATTCAAACAAATAATCGGAGGAAGACGCCTCGGTGATGCCTTCACCCGGCCATTCCTCCGATGGCGGAAAGCCCTGTTTTCGGTCTAGAAAAATACCATTACGGCGAGGGCTATCGGGCTCTTCTAGCCTCAGGGAAAACCCAAACCCTAGACCGCCTAAGGCAGCTAGGACTGAGGTTAGTCCAACGGTGATCGGAAACCAGCGAATCTTGGCCGCTTGGGGCGATCGCCCTCTGGGTTTGGCAGACGTTGGTTGAGATGCCTTGTTAGACGATGGCACCTGGGATGATGCTGCAACGACTTGGGTGGGGTTGGGCAAGTCAGCCTCTGGATGGGGTTGGGGTGGTTGCGTGGGGAAAGCAGCCGGGGCCACCACCTGGGTAGGAGCCGTGGAGAGGGTATGGGCTACGGGCGGAGCATCAGTGCCTGTAGTGTCTGTAGTGTTGGTAGCGTCTGCCGTGGTTGCCATCTCGGAGCTTGCAGACGCTTGGGGGGAGGCTACCACTTGGGGGAGAAGGGCTAGCCAATGTTCGATGCCTGCAAAGGTGCTGTGTTCGGCTGGCTGGAGTGCTTGTAGTAACGCCTGTTCGACTGCCGGGCTGAGGTGGGGCTGATGCTGATGAAGATTGTGGAGCAGGGGCACTTTATCCAAGGAGTCTAGCGATCGCACTTGTCCCGTGAGCGCAGCGTAGAGCACGCAGGCTAGATCTTGGAGATCTTGGGCGGGGGATGGGTAGCGTGCTGTGCCTTCCTCGTTTTGAATGGTGCCGAGGCTGATGCTCCCTAGCAGAGCCGTGGGAGGTGGGGTGGGGCGCAGCACAATGGTGTGAGGGGAAACTGCTCCGTGGGGCAAGCCATGGCGATGTAGGGCGGCGAGGGCTGAGCCGATTTGGTGAACGTAGCGCAAGGCTTCGGCTTGGGAGAGGGGCTGTTGAGCGATCGCTTCTGCCAGGGTTTGTCCCTCCGGATGTTCGAGGACCAAAAAGGGCTGGTCTTGTTCAATAAAGGAGTCGATTACCCGAACGAGGTGGGGATGGCGGCAGCCGTAGAGCCGTCGTCCTAGCTCTAAAAAGCGACGATGCATGACCTCTTGGGACTGGTCGCTGTCCTTCGGTGGTATGAGGGTGCGCAGACGGACGGTTTCTTGTAAAACGCTGTGGGTCGCTAGGTACGTGATACCGCGATCGCCCTCTTCGAGGACGTGACGAATCACGTATTTTCCTTGCTGCAAGTCCGCATCTTTCGTCAGCGTCATTGGGGGATCCTTGAGAACCTATCACGACACAAATATTCACATCATCCTACCTTGTTCAGGATGATTGCACTAGAACTTCGCTACCGAGGGCATCAGTTCGCTGCTTCTGGATCAGGCGATCGCTCCAGCATTCTCAGCTCATGGACATTCCAAAGCAGTTGACCGATGGCGGAAAACTGGATTCCCTGAATGCGATCGCGCACGGCGACCAAGGCTAGGGGATTGACCAAGTGGATGATCGGTATGTATTCCTGGGCTAGCTTCTGGGCCTCAGCATAGAGCTGGTAGCGCGTTTCAAAATCGGTGGCTTGGGATGCTTGCACATAGAGGCGACCGATTTCTGCCTCCCAGTCTGCCACCTCGCGACCGATGATGTCATCGGCATCTGGGCGGAGATTGAAGTCATGAAGGCGACCGTCGGGCGACCATGCACTGATGCCGAAGTGGGGTTCTAGGCTGTTGGTGGTGCCTAAAATTTGTGCTTCCCAATCTAGGCTGAGGGTAATCCGATCGACGATGGCGTTGAAGGACAGGGCTTGCAGGGTAACCCGGATACCCAAGCGCCCCAGATCACGCTGAATCTGGGTGGCGATCGCGTCGGTGGTACCCGATCCGGCCACATGCATCAGGGTGAACTCAACGCGGTTGCCGTCGGCATCCCGTAGCTGACCAGCGGCATCGTAGGTAAACCCAATGGATTCTAGTAAGGCTCTTCCCCGGTCGGGATCATAGTCGTAGGTGGGTAGCCCATCGTCTGGGGATAGGTAAAACGGACTTTGCAGGGCGATGGAGGCATGTTGGACGGTGCCCAACCCTTGAAAGATGTTGTTAATCAAGGTTTGGCGATCAATGCCATGGGCGATCGCTTGCCGGAATTCTTTTTGGTTAAACCAAGCCGACTTGACTGGATTCACCAACGGACGACCGGCGGGCCGCTGACCGCGATTCAGGTTGAACATCAGGTAGCTGGTGGACAGGGCTGGGCCACCGTTATAGATGGTGAACTGTCCTCGGGATTCTTCCCGCTTCAGCAAGCCAAAATTGGAGGCGGATGCTCCCACCACATCCAGCCCTCCCGACCGAAACCGCATCAGGGCCGTATCGGGAGAATCCACAATTTGCCACACCATCTCCTGCACAGGCTGCGGACTGGCGGCGGCATCGTTCCAGGCCCAATAGCCAGGATTTTGTTCAAACACCAATCGCTGACCTGGGATGTACTGAACCATGCGAAAGGGGCCGCTGCTGACAATCTGCTCCGCTGGTGTATCGGTTCCCCAGGTCGACAAAAACGGCAGCGGCTGACCGTCGATGGGCTCCAGCGCCGAGGCCAAGGCATGGCGGGGCATGATGGGAACTCCGCCCATATTGCGCAACAGTGGCGCAAAGGGTTCGGGGGATATGATCTCAACCTGGCGATCGCCCACCTTTTGGACGGTTGGCAACGCGCCGGATTCGCCAACGCGCAGACTATCCCGCAGCAGCGTGGGCACCGCTGGGTTAAAGCAGACATCGTTGAAGGTAAACACCACGTCATCGACGGTCAACGGTTGTCCGTCTGACCATTGCATCGCGGGACGTAGGGTGAAAATGATCTGCTGACCATCCTCACTCACCTGCCACGATTCGGCTAAGTTGGGCAGCAACTCCCCGGTTAAGCCATCCTGGCGCAGCAAGCCCGCATAGGTGACGCCGTCAAAGATATTGGGAGATTCTTCATTCAGGGCAACATTGAAGGTCTTGGGCTCGTTGGGAAAACTCATGGTCAGCCGCTGGGCCAACTCCGGACTGCGCTGTGGTTCCAGACTGAGGAGCGCGCCCACGACCAGAAGAATGACCGCCCCAGCCAAGAGAGCGGCCCACCGCAGCGATCGCCGCTGATTCCACCGATTGTTAAGGGTCTTAGTCAACGAAGCACAGGTAGGGTAGAAATGTTGGTATTAGAGACTTTCGAGGTATTTCAGCAAATCTGCCATTTCTTGAGGGCTGGGCTGGAACTGAGGCATAGGCGGCGTTTGCCCACTGGTCACCTGATGGATGAGGCTCACCCGTGATTTGTGATCGGCTACATCGTGAAGACTAGGGCCCACGAGTCCATTGGCATAGAGCCCATGGCAGCTTGAGCAGTTCATCTGAAAAATAGCATGGCCGCGCACCGGATCGCCGTCTAGGGACAACACTTGCTGGACGTAGGGATCAGAATACCAAATTTGGTAGGTCACCAGGATGCCCACGAGCAGGGCAAGTAACACAAAAAATGCGGCTAAAGCCATGTGCAGCATGGCTCGCTCTTGTAAAGGCTGCTTTTGATCTGGCGCGTTCAGTAAATCTCTAGTCACAACTCAAAGTAGCCGCAGCTATTGAACATGGGTGATGAAAATGGTTTATGAAACTTAAAACTTGGCTGTAACATGTCTGGCGACGCGTGAACCCGGATCATGTATTTGTCGCATACATAAGTTTAATTAACTTAATTCGATCTTGCAAAGCTTAAGCAGAGGTGAAGAGGGTCTTGCTCGATCATGAGGGGGCGATCGCTTTGAGGATACAAGACCTGCTATAGCCACGGGGCGATCGCACCTTTAACTTTGTACCCTCGCCCAGTATGATAAAAATGGTAAGAAATGTTGTGGTGCCCAGGATGAACTTGCCCCAGGCCACCGTCCCTGAATGATCCTGACGGTTGGTCTCCAGGTAGACCGTGGGCAAAGACTCTACCCTTGGGTACGGGTAGCACTAAGATTAAATAAAACCGTTGAGATCGAAGGAGTTGAACTGTGGTAGAGCCTCTATTGTCTGGAATTGTGTTGGGATTAGTGCCGGTGACCCTGCTAGGCCTGTTTGTTGCAGCCTATTTCCAGTACCGCCGCGGCAACGAATTCGACCTGTAGTCTGAATCTACGATGGTAGGACGACCAGGATCCGCATAGATCCTAGGCTGTCGATCGATAGTAAGCCTCTCAAGTTCTCCGGAACCTTGGGAGGTTTTGCATTAGCAGGGCTCAAGCGTTGCCATAAAACGTGAGGGCGGTGTTGCCATACTGTTTATAGCGCACGACGACGAGTCCCCCTGAGGCCGGGTTGGGGATGCGATCGGGGAGGGGCTGCTGGGGGTCATGCTCGGCGGCGAGTTCACCGCCTGGGGCCAGTAACTGTCGGCGGGCGATCGCTTCTAGTACGGGTTGATACAGCTCGCCCTGGTAGGGCGGATCAAAGTAGATGCGGTCGAAGGTACCCGACAGGGTCGCCAATTGCTGGAGCACTCCACCGCGCCGCACCTGAATGCGCTGCTGGGGCTGCACCACCTGCTGCCAGTTTTGCTGGATAATCCGGCAGGCTGGCGCTGATTGGTCAATAGCGATCGCTTCCGCCGCGCCGCGACATAGGGCCTCGGCTCCCATGGCTCCGCTGCCAGCACAAAGATCCAGCCAGCGACAGCCCGTGATGTTCCCCTGCCAAATGTTGAACAGGGCCTGCCGGACGCGGGACGGGGTGGGGCGAGTTGCCAGACCTGGCAAGGTTTTGAGTTGACGATTTCCGTAAATGCGAATGCTCATGGTGGCGTTTTTTGCGTTAGA
The DNA here is from genome assembly GCA_007694125.1 of Leptolyngbya sp. DLM2.Bin15. Taxonomy (GTDB): domain Bacteria; phylum Cyanobacteriota; class Cyanobacteriia; order RECH01; family RECH01; genus RECH01. The sequence goes on along the minus strand of RECH01000192.1, from coordinate 24,774 downwards.
CCCCTGCCACAAGGCGGATTAATAGGGCCAGACCAATGGCAGCGATCGCCCCTACGAGGGTATTGATCACGTTCACCAGTTCATTGGTCAGCCAGTCCCACTGGTCTTGCAACGTCGCACCGATCACACTTTCCACGGTGGTCGCCACCAATGCCGCCACAATGCAGAGACCGATGCCTAAGGGATCGATCATGCCAACGGCCCAGCCGACGAGGGCGATCGCCACCGATGCGACTGCGCCCGCCAGAGTACCTTCGAGGCTGACTGCGCCTTCCGTACCCCGAGGGACGGCTTGCAGCGTGGTGATCAAAAAGGTGCGTTTTCCATAGGCCTTGCCCACTTCACTGGCCGTTGTGTCGGAGAGCTTGGTGGCAAAACTGGCGACATAGCCTAGGAGGAGGAGCGATCGCCCCTCGATGTCCGTCGCCGGGAGCACCAGTAGACCCAGGGCACAAAGCGCGCCAATCAGGGCTGAGCCCCAGACATTTTCTGGCCCCCTTGCCCCCGATCGCTTCTCGGCAATCCCCGCCGCTTCCTTCTGGGCCAGCCCAATGCGCGTCACCGCCGACCCCACCAGGAAGTAGACCATGACTACGGTATAGCCTTGCCAGCCCAAGCTACCCCAAATTAAGACGCCCAAAACCCAGGCATGAACCAGGCCCGCTGGGGTGAGGAGTGCTTTGGGTGCTAGCCAGGCGAGGCCCAGCAGCACTGTGTTGAGAGCCATGGCGATCAGCCAGGGGTTAGAAAAATCAATGGCCACTGTGGTTATCCAGTCCAATGCCCTGATTGTACTGGATGCTGGAAGCACTAGGAGGTTGCTGGAGTAGCGCTTGGGGATATGGTGACGTTGCCGGGTTTCGGCTCCGCTCAACCCTCTTCTTGTCAGGGTTGGAGCACTGAGTGACGTTGCCGGGTTTCGGCTCCGCTCAACCCTCTTCTCATAGGGATTGGAGCACTGAGCGACGTCGAAGTGCTTGCCCATAGCTATTTCTCCCACATCATCCTGATGGCTAATACTTCCGTTCCTGGGGTTCAAAGCGGTTGATCACCACAGGGCGATAGGAAATGTCTACGCCAGCGGGGGAGTAGTAGGCCAGGGTGTGTTGCAGGAAGTCGGCATCGTTGCGATCGGGGAAGTCTTCCCGGCAGTGGGCTCCTCGGCTTTCTCGGCGTTGCAGAGCAGATTCTAGAATAATTTGCCCAACGGTGAGCAAACTGCGCAGCTCTAGGGCTTCGGTGATCTCGGTGTTCCAGAGGGCTTGCTTGTCGTCGAGGTAAATGCGCTGGGCCTGCTCTTGGATCTGCTGCAGTTGTTCTAAACCTTGCTGCATGGTCTCTGCGGTGCGGAAGACGCCACAGTGATCGGTCATGCAGTCCTGAAAGGCTTGGCGTACCTCGGCAATGCGGTAGTCGCCGGATTGGTGGATGAGGGTGTTCACCTGCTGCTGAGCCTCGATGACGTAGCGCTGTGCGTTCACCTCTGGTAGCTTGCGATCGCTGACATAACGGGCGATCGCTGCTCCTGTCCGTCGTCCATAGACCACGCATTCTAGAAGGGAATTGCTGCCCAAGCGATTGGCCCCATGAACCGATACACAAGCAGTTTCACCAGCCGAGAAGAGACCGTCTACCAAGCCATCAGGGCCGCTGCGCACCTGGCCATCGGTGTTCACGGGAATGCCGCCCATGGAGTAATGCACGGTAGGGCGAATGGGAATGGGTTCATGGACAGCATCCACACCGGCGAGGCGATGGGCTTCTTCCCAGCAAAAGGGCACGCGGCTCATGATCTTGTCCTGACCCATGTGCCGTAGATCGAGATAGACGAAGGGGCCGCCGGCACTGCCATCGAGGTGAATGCCGCGACCTGCGCGTAGTTCCTTGGTGATGGCGCGGGAGGTGATGTCTCGGGGCGCTAGCTCCATCTTGCTGGGAGCGTAGGTGGCCATGAAGCGATCGCCCTCGCTGTTGATCAGATAGGCCCCTTCCCCCCGCACGGCTTCGGAGATCAGCACCCCGGCGGGATAGAGACCGGTGGGATGAAACTGCACAAATTCCATGTCTTGTAGCGGAATGCCCGCCGCCGCCGCCATGGCTAGACCGTCACCGGTGGAGGCAAAGTCATTGGAGGTGGTGTTGTAGGCGCGTCCGTAGCCGCCGGTGGCCACCATGACTGCCTTGGCTCGGGCCACTTCGATATGCCCGTCCACCAAGCGATACATCACCAATCCTTTCGCCTGCCCCTCTTCCACAATCAGGCGCATCACATACCATTCGTCGTAGATGGTGACCCCGTAGCGCCGCAGATTGCTGACCAGTTCGTGCAGAATAGCGTGGCCGGTTTTATCAGCGGCGTAGCAGGTACGGCGATGGGTATGACCACCAAAGGCCCGTTGGGCAATGCGGCCATCGGGCAATCGGGAAAACAACACGCCCATATGTTCGAGATCAATCACCACGCCGGGAGCCTCGCGGGTCAAAATCTCTACCGCGTCTTGATCGGCAAGGTAATCGGAGCCTTTGACCGTATCGAAGGCATGGGCTTCCCAACTATCGGCGGCGTCCACATTGTTGAGGGTGGCAGCGATCCCCCCTTGGGCAGCCACGGAGTGGGAGCGGATGGGATGGGTTTTGGCAATGACGCCAATGGAGAGGGCGGGATTGGTGCGGGCAATTTCAACGGCGGCGCGGCAGCCGGCTAGGCCACCGCCGATGATCAGAACATCATGCTCAATCATGGTCGAGGATTGTGGGTTGGTTGCTTCTATCCTGGCGCAGATCGATGAGTTCCCCGCCAAAATGCAGGGAACTCTTTAGATGATCGGTATCTGGGAGAGCGATCGCCTGGGCAAGGACAACTAGCTAGCCACTTGAGGATTTTGGGTGCTGACGGGCTGGCTGGCAGGACTGGTCTCTGTCGTTGGCTCAACGGCTGTAAATTCGATGTGATTGAGGAGGGTGGTGACGAAGGCAAAGAGCAAAAAGGGCAACGACAGCACCAAAATCAAGCCCACTGTAGCGAGGGCATAAATGGGACGGCTAGCACCCATGAGGGCGAGGGCGGTGGCGAGGCTGAGGAAAATAACAATCAGCCAAATGACAATCTGACCGTAGATATCCCCGAAAGACAGGGTGCAGGCAACGCGATACTTTTCCATGTTCATGGCGGTCTAACTTCGTACTCCTTAAACTCCTAGGTTAAGGGGTGTTTGCCGTTGACCTGAGCGAACTCAACCTTTTTTTAGATGAACCGACATATGTCTTAACATACGGGGGCTAGGTTGTTCATGGCGATCGCCCTATGACTCATTCCCACCGCTATCTTTTGTTTTACAAACCCTATGCTGTGTTGACGCAGTTTAGCGATCGCACTGAGGCCTCCCGAGATACCCTGAAAGCCTACATTGACGTGCCGGGAGTCTATGCTGCCGGGCGGCTTGATCGCGATAGTGAGGGACTGTTGCTGTTGACCAATGATGGCTGGCTGCAGCATCGCCTAACCGATCCCGTGTTCGCCCATCCCCGCACCTACTGGGTGCAGGTCGAACGCATTCCCGATGAGGCGGCTCTGGAGCACCTGCGGCAGGGCGTGGTGATTAAGGGCGATCGCACCCGGCCAGCCCAGGTGCGAATGCTGGAGCAAGAACCGGATCTACCGCCCCGTGATCCGCCGGTGCGCTTTCGGAAAACCGTGCCTACGGCCTGGCTGGAGTTGACGTTAACCGAGGGCCGCAACCGTCAAGTGCGGCGGATGACGGCAGCGGTGGGCCATCCCACCCTGCGGCTGGTACGACGAGCGATCGCCCACCTGCGTTTAGAAGGCCTGGAGCCAGGGCAATGGCGGGATCTGTCTGAGGACGAAGTGATGGAACTGCGACGGATATGTCGATCGCCCCGATCAAAAAAGCGACCCTAGGATTAGGATCGCTTCTTTGGAGGTTTTGTCTGGAGGCTTGGATTGAAATGGAGCTGACGGGAGTCGAACCCGTGTCCGCCTCAGCTATTGGTACTTCACTCGTTCACAGGCGTAGCTTCTCTAACCCTTGAAGCGGGAACCGTCCATTATCCCGGACGGTAGGATGCTCTGGTAAAGTCTTAGCTAGTGGTTGACCAGAGGCAGCCCACTAGAGCATCCGTTGGTTTTTGTCCACAGTCCTTAACGGAGTCACACTGCAGACGCTCGAGCCGGTTAAGAGGCGTTATTAGGCAGCAACAGGTGCCGCTTTACGAGCAAAAGGTACGATGTTGTTCGCATTTACTTTTTTTTTGAGTCTTGATTTACGAGAGTGGACTCGCTCTCGGCCTGAATCACAAAGTAGTGTTCACTAAAACGTCGAAACCATTACAGCCCCGCGTTGGTTTCCGGTTGATAAATCACCTCCATGCTCTGGAGACCCTGATCTGGAGGCAAGTTCTCCCCGGTCTTACTATTATAGACGGACAATCCACCGGTTGTGTGCCCATGGGAACATCTCACTAGTATCGTAAGACAGAAGAGCGAAGATAGAAGAACGAAAAGAAATTCCAGGATGCCCAAGGGTTTCCGTCTTAGTCAATAGGCGAGTTACTTCCGCTTCAGAGTCATAGGTCAATGCCTGACGATCGCTGGAGGTCGTCTCGGGGCGATCGCTCCTGGTCTTGGGAGAGATTGGGTGCAGCGGGGACGATATTAAGTAATATGAAGGGAAATGTACGCAGTAGGCCCGTCATGGTTATACGAATTCTAATCACCGCTTGTGTTGTGCTGCTGGCGATTGGGAGTGTGGGATCTTGGGCAGCACCTGCCGCCGCGATCGCAACCGTGCCAGTGGCTGAGGTTTCATCAGGAGGTCAACCCTTGTTTCATTTTTCCGGTCAGCGTCCGACCAATCTGGGCGTGAAGGACGGCAAATTAGCCGCTTGTCCCGCATCCCCCAACTGTGTGAGCAGCCAAGCCGAGGCCGCCGATGCAGAACATGCGATCGCGCCCCTCACCTATCGCGCCACCCCAGGAGAGGCGATCGCCACCCTGAAGGGCATTATTCAAGGCATGGAGCGCACGGAGATTATTGACGAATCGGACACCTACCTCTACGCCGAGTTCACCAGTGCCCTGATGGGGTTTGTGGATGATGTAGAGTTTTATGCAGAACCCGGTACAGGCATTGTCCATGTGCGATCGGCATCGCGTTTGGGGCAGTCTGATCTGGGGGTCAATCGCACCCGCATTGAGGCCATTCGCGCCAAGTGGGCAGATTAGGTGCATGGTTCTGAATGCAGGAACGCCCTGAGGGGTAGGTCGATCGAGGCTGTGGAGCAATCCAGGATGTCAGCTATGGTCTAAGCCCCCACGGTCTCCGCTTCTAGCGAAACCTGTATCTTGAAGCAGATGGGCGGGGCATGGTATCCCGGAAGGGCGGATGCCCCTAGCCCATCACTGTATGTATCTTAGATTGTCACTGCGCGGCGGTCTGCGCCTTTCCCATGATTCCTCTCTCCCATTCCACCCACTCTAGTTCAGGGGCATCGTCTCCCGGATCTGAGGATCACTCCACCAGCGATGCTGAGCCGGTTCAAGTGTTGATCGAGTCGTCTACCCGAGCGGGATATCTGATCAATCGGCTTTTGCGCTGGTTTGGACGATTGTCCGACGGCAGCAAATGGATGGTGGGCCTTGGGGCGATCGCCGTGGTGCTGACGGTGCTGAGTATTGTGCTAGAGCTAATTTCCTTTGTGGTGAAGCTGGCGCTATTCCTGCTGCTGGCTTTAGGCGGCTATAAGTTACTTCTACAGTGGCGATCGCCCTCTTCGACAACCCGCGATTAGGGAGCTGTTGGAGATGAGACTGTTAGTCTACCCGCCCGTCGTTGTCTGCAGGGGTGGCCCAATACTCGCGATGTTGAATGCGATCGCCATCGCTACGGCGATCATCCGCCTGGGGAGACTTGTCCGCCCGATCGTCAAAGGGCTGGCTGCTGCTGGCCGGTAAGCGATCGAGCGATCGCCGTGATGGTTGACGCCGCAGGGTGCGCCATGCCGCCGTCATCCCTACAACAATATTGCGCGTTGACGACTGGGCCCGCTGGACTTGCTTACGGGCTCCACCGATACCTTGATCAACTTGCTGCACGACCCGCTTGGCGCTTTGAACACCGTCGTTGACTTCATCGGTCAGTTCACTAATCTCCAGCCCCGTCAGGCGAATGGATTCGAGGGTGGGGGGAAGTTCACGGCTTAGGGTATCAAACAGCTTTTCGGCACTGCGAGCAGCCCGCGCCAGTTCTTTCAAGGTCGGGATCATCGCAACCAAGACAGCGGCCAAACTCACGGCCACCAGCAGAATGGATACCCCCAGCCAAAATACAGGATCTATCACAGGTGTTACGTCAAACTGGAGTCGTGGGAATGGTTGCTGACCTCAGATCTGGGGTCGTCATCACGGTCGAGAGCCATCTGGCGATCGCGCTGACTGGCCTCTACCCCCGCCGCGATCGCTTCCCTGAGGCGCGTCAAGGTGCCATCCCAGTTGCGCAGGGCAGATTCTGAGAGGCGATCGGCCTGTAGTTGAACTGTGGTGGACAAATCTTCGGCAATATCCGGTAGGGCACTCGCTGATTTTTTTAAAAGCTGACGAGTTTCCCGCCCAGTCTTAGGGGCTACCAATAGCCCAGTAATGGCTCCAACGGCTGCCCCAATTAGCAACCCGCCTACAAATGCTCCGGACGAACCCGATCGCTTTTCTACCATGCGTTTTTCTTCCTCTGCTGCACCGCATTAACATTAAACAGAAGCCTGGACTTTGGCCATCGATGGCAACCTATGCCTAATGTTGATGTGCCCCAACTTGCCCCTAAGATACCTCAATATGTAGCGAGTTTGTGGAATTTCTAGGCCAGCCATGATGGGGACTGTGGAGATTCTCTAGCCTGTGGAGATTCTTGCTAGAGATGTGGTCGTTGATCTTAACGGGGACGAGGCGATCGCGTCCGGCGACGATGGGATGGATAGCGTAGCCGCCGCCAGGCCAGTTGGCCAACGGCAATCAGCGATAAAATCTGCTGCAAGCGGGCCACCTGTTGGTTCAGCCGTTCGTAGCTTTGCCGCAGTTGGTACGAACCTTTCTGCGCCGTGATGATGGCTTCCGGTGCTCCATGCAGCACGTCGTAGGTGCTTTGCTCTGCCGACAGGAGCGCATCGGTTACATTCGCCAAGGTGCGCCGCAGGCTCCAAATTTGCCAGGCGACATACCAACATATGGCGGCAATCAAGACATTTAAGATCAAGACGGTGGTGACCATGGGCGTCCTATGGGGAGCTGGAGGAGAGCGATCGCCCGGATAGCCGAGGCTGCCTGTTCATCATACTATTGCTAGCTGATATGAGCCGATATGAGCCGATATGAGCTTATCCTAGGCGGTGGGATAGGACTTAGGAATGTGGCCCCCCTGTCTTGTTCCTAGCAATCAGCCGTAAACTGTTGAGGGGCACTAGGGTTTCACGGTCATCGGGTTGTCCAAGACGTAGAATCAAGATTGTCCCTCCGGCCATCCTAGGTTGAACGTTATGTCACTGTGCCGGACTCCATTCTCACTCGCGGCTTTTGTTTAGGGAGAAGCATCCATGGTTCAGTCTGCCCCAACTTCTGTGCAACGGTATGTTCATCCAGAACGTGGCAACAATAATGCGACGGGCGATCGCGCCAATCCTTACAAAACGCTGACCTTTGCCTTACAGCGGGCCCCCAAGGGCAGCACGATTTACTTGAGTCCAGGTACCTATAACACGGCCTCTGGTGAGACGTTTCCCATCCAAATTCCAGAAGGGGTGACGCTCATGGGTGAGGAGAGTAATCGGGGGCAGGCGGTGATCGTTTCTGGCGGAGGACTGTTTAGCAGCGCCTCCTTTGGGCAGCAGAATGTGACCTTGGTGCCGGCGGATGGGGTGCGGCTGGTGGGGATGAGTATTACCAATCCCAATGCGCGCGGTACTGGGGTTTGGATTGAGTCTAGCCAACCCGCGATCGCCCACTGCACCTTTGCCAACTGCGGGCGGGAAGGTGTGTTTGTCACCGGCAGTGCAACGCCGGAGCTGGTCAACAACCTATTTCGGCGCAATGCTGCTAGCGGTATCTCCATTGTGCGTAACGCTAAGGGAGAACTGCGCCACAATATCTTCCAGCAAACTGGTTATGGCATCGCGATTAGTGACCAAGCTGCGCCCCTCTTAGCAGACAACCAAATTTTGGAAAATCATTCGGGTATTGTCCTATCGCGATCGGCTCGGCCGGTGCTGCGCAATAATTTGATTGCTCGCAATACCCGCATTGGCTTACTGATTCGCGATACGGCCCAGCCGGATCTAGGACGGGGGCTGTCGCCAGGCGGCAATGTTTTTGACGGCAATGTTCAAGCCGATGTGGTGAACGAAAGTACGGCGAAAGCTGTATCGGTGGGCAATCAAATTAACCTGAATCGCACCACCGGGTCGATTGAATTTGCGGCCATGTCGCCTGGGGCAACCCTGCCGCCGCCCACGCCCAGTTCTCTACAGGTACAGGCTGAGCCGGTAGTGGTTCCGCCAGCTCCGGCCCCGCCTCCGCCCGCCCCCGCGCCCACGCCGCCCGCCGCGGCATCCACCACGGATGTGACGCTGACGGATATTCAGGGCTATTGGGCAGAGCATTTTATTCGCGGCTTGGTGCGTCAGGGCATTGTGAGTGGCTTTACCGATGGCACCTTTCGCCCTGAACTCACGGTGACTCGCGCCCAGTATGCCACCTTTGTCTCCCAGGCGTTTCAACTGCCTGATACGGTGACGCCAGCCTCATTTTCCGATGTGCCATCCAACTTCTGGGCCGTGAGGGCGATCGCTAAGGCCCAGACCATGGGTTTCCTGTCAGGATTTGCGGATGGCACCTTCCGCCCCAATCAAAACATGAGCCGCATTCAGGTGATTGAGTCGCTGGTGAAGGGGCTAGATTTGTCGGGGGGGACGCCCAATTCTCTACAGGTCTATCGCGATCGCGCCCAAATTCCTAGCCAGTCGGCGGGGGCGGTGGCCACGGCCACCCAGAAGCGCATGATTGTGAACCACCCCTTGGTGGATATGCTCAATCCCATGCAAACGATTACCCGGGCCCAGCTTTCGGCGTTGCTCTATCAAGCCTTGGTGATCACGGGGCGGGGATGGGCGATCGCCTCCCCGTTCATTGTGGAACCGGCGTTGGAAATGCCGTCCTTCTCCGATATTGAGGGGCATTGGGCCGCGCCCTTCATTCGCGGTTTGGCCAGCCAGGGGTTCATCCGTGGCTTTGTGGATGGCACCTTTCGCCCCAATGCGCTGATGACCAGGGCGGAATATGCGGCGCTGCTGTCTGGCACCTTCAATCCCCTGCCCGATCGCCCAGCGGTGACCTTTGATGATGTGCCCAATAGTTTTTGGGCCGCTGGGGTGATTCAGCGAGCCTACCGAGGCAAGTGGCTATCGGGGTTTGGGGATGGTAGCTTCCGCCCTCAGGATAATTTGCTCAAGCTGCATGTGTTGCTGTCCTTAGCCAGTGGTTTGGGGTTAGAACCAGGCGATCGCCAGTTGCTGAACTTCTTTACGGATAAGGATCGCATTCCCACCTATGCCCTGGATGCTGTCGCTGCGGCCACCGCCCAGGAAATTGTGGTGAACCATCCCCAACTGCGGGAGCTGAATCCCAACCAAACGGCCACCAGGGCAGAGGTCACCGCGATGGTGTATCAGGCCTTGGTATATGCCCAGCGATCGCAGCCCGTCACGTCTACGTTTGTGGTGAAGCCGGATGCCTCTGTGCCCAGTGATACTGGCGGTTCGGTGAGGCCGAGTCCGACAGCTCCGATGGTGGTGCTCGATCCAGGACATGGCGGTACGGATCCTGGCACGTTAGGTATTGGTGGGTTGAAGGAAAAAGACTTGGTCTTGCCGGTTGCGCAGTCTGTGGCATTTCAGCTTCAGCAGGCGGGGGTGCGTGTTGCTCTAACCCGATCGGCCGATCAATCCGTAGCTTCGGATGAACGCGTGAAAATAGCAGAAGATCGCAAAGCCGATGTATTTGTAAGTATTCACGCTAATGCCCTAAGTCTCAGCCGCTATGAGGTGAATGGTGTGGAAACCTATTATTACCGCACCTCCGATGAGGGGGGAGAGCTAGCGCGAGTGGTGCATGATCAAGTTTTGCAAAAAGCAGGCATCAAGGATTTGGGCGTTCGTCAGGCTACGTTCCTCACCCTCCGCCAAACCACGATGCCGTCGGTATTAGTCGAAGTTGGCTATGTGACCACTCAAACCGATGCAACCAATCTCATTGATGCAGAGTATGTGAAACTCCTTGCCGACGGTATTGCGGAAGGCATTAAGGTGTATCTGCGTCGTCGAGGGGCGATCGCTGCCTAGCTGGTGAGGACATCACGATCGGGATGCGGTGGGTGGTGTCCTAGATGTCTCGTCTATCGATGGTATCTAAGATCATCGATAGACGGGGCGTGATGCTAGGAGCGAGGGCCTGAGGATAATAGGTGAGGGCGTAGAAAGGCTGCCCGTCGCGATCGCCCAAAAATAGAGAACCGCGATAAATGGTATCGCCTACAGTATGTTGAAAGTCAATGCGTTCATCCGCCCAGGTATAGGTCAACACTCGAGTGCGATCGACCATCTGCCAGCGGCGACTGGCGAGGATGCCGTTGTCTCCCAAGACGCGATTGCGTAGCTCATCAAGGGTGACATTGTGAACCGGCACGACGAGCTGAAGATAGGATGACGGATCAGGTTCTCCGTCATCTTGGATGAGGTTAAATTGTACCGATTGAGTATCCCCGATAGTTTCAAACAGACGGCTAAACTCTCCTCGGGGGGTGTAAAGCGTCAGGGGAAACTCTGGATGCTGGAACAGTTCAAGCTCTACTTCTGTGGGTTGACCATCCACCATCACCAAGGTCAGTTTGGTGGGAGGAAGCTCTCGCCCAGGACTGGGTTCAGGAGGTGTCTCGTTTTCAGATGGGGAATCGCCATCGATCTCTAGTTGTTCTCCGAGGCTCGATGACCAGTTTTCTAGCCAGTCGGGCATGGTTGTGCAGGCAGCTAAGGTTAGGCCTGGAACGATGCTTAGCGCTATCCAATACGTCCATTTCATGGCAAGGTGCGGCGAATAGCTACAGGTTCAACGCAGAAACGAACAAGAGCGATCGCCTTCCTGCATACGGTATCAAAAACTTGGATGTAACGGTCTAGATTCATAAACGAGCAATGGAACTGAACCGGTTTGGATGGTTAGCACTAGGAAGCAATAATGGGGATTCAAACGTATAGACCGGAATGAAGCTCATCCCAAACTATACGCTAAGGCGAGACGTTGCGATCGCTCTCCTCGGCTGACAGACAGGGCAAAAATGGGCAGATCGTCCAGCTAGTTTCATGCGTTCTACAACGGTGTCACAAACCCGGCAGCGATCGCCTTCTCGACCATAGACCCAGGCTAGACCGCCATAGTTGCCGTTGACGCCTTGCAGATCTCGAAAGGTGCTGATAGTGGTACCGCCCGACTCAATCCCTTCCCGCAGCACCCGCTGGATCATGGTATGCAGGGTTGTGCATTGCTCGAAGGAGAGGGTGGAGCTGTCGGTGGTGGGATGGATGCCGCTGAGAAACAGGGCTTCATCAGCATAGATATTGCCCACGCCGGCCACAAACTGTTGATCTAACAAGGCAGTTTTAATCGGTCGGCGGCGATCGCTCAGCCAGGTGGCCACATAGTCGGCAGAAAAGTCGGGGGTGAAGGGATCGGGGCCTAGTCGGGTTAGACCGGTGATGATCTGGGAGGGTTCCATGCCCGGCGGCACCCACCACATACGCCCAAAGGTGCGTTGATCGACAAACCGCAGTTCGCGATCGCCCTCAAACCATAGCCGCACTCGACAATGCTTCTCTAGGGGCGTGGTCGGCGGCACCCAGAAGAGTTGACCGGTCATACGTAGATGCACACCTAGCCAGGCCGATGGCGCTGTAGAAGGTGCTGATGAGGTGATTTCTGCGAGCAAATACTTGCCGCGCCGATGCCAGTGAGCGATCGCCTGTCCGGTGAGTCCGGCAATGAAATCGTCCATACAAAATGGGTGGGCAATGGTGCGATCAAGCAACACATCCCCACCCACAATAGTTTGATGTAGGGTAGCTGCATTTAGCCCCCGACATACTGTTTCAACTTCTGGTAGCTCGGGCACAGTCAGTTCGCAAAACGTAGAGTAAATCTAGTCTAGCGGCTTTCCGTGCTAGAGGACTTTACTTTTTCTTGGCGGGTGCCGAAACTTCTTCCACTTCCTCTAGGGAGAAGTTGTTGGTGTTCACGCCGCCAGCGGAGCCGCTGAAACCGCTGTAGTTTACCTTGTCAAACCGCACAATAACGGGGTATTTAATGCCGCTTTGATCTACGGACGCAACGGTTCCTACATCTTTGTACCAGTAGGATTCTTTGCGCAGAATACGAACTTTTGAACCACGTTGAACCATGAGAGTTTTCCTTTCAGGCTATGTCCAATTATTAACGTCGGCACGCTACCCCTTGCCGCTTGATAATACGGGATAAAAGGGTCTGGAGACTCAGCTCATGCCACGGCGCAAGGGGCAAAACAGCGTTGTTTACAGCGTACTACTGGTTCGGGGGTCTCCGGTCATTTTGGTTTTTAAGTTTTATTGCCGATGGTCACGGTCTGGCAACACGGTCATAGGACTTTGGCCCAATCGATGTCGTCTGTTGCTGCCTGGGTCTCTGATTCCTCGGAGGTTTCCTTGGGCAGGTCATTCTCTGGGTCAAAGAAATCTGAAAGATCTACGTTGAACTCCGAGAGATCGACCTGATCGGGGTCATTGAACTCTGAGAGCACCACATGATCAGGGCCAGAGAGGTTGCCATGGTCAGCTTCAGAGAAGTCTATATCACCAGAGATATCTATATCACCAGAGATATCTATATCGTCATCATTAGAGATATCGATGGAGTCTTGGGCCTGGTCAGGGGCGATCGCTGGCTCTGCTGGCTCTTCTCCCTCGACTGCTTCCTCCTGTGGGTCTAGCACGGGCCCCACCACAATTTGTTGGACGATCTCCTGGTTGTCTCGCACATTGATCAACGTACCTTGCTCCGCCATTCTCTGGAGCTGGTCGGCTTGCACCTGTTCTTGATCACCGTAGAGTTCAGCTAGGGCATCGCGCATTTCTTGTACCCAACTGGCATTTTCGCCCTGGATGATCTGCTCGGTGCCGTTGACGAGGGCTTCAATATTGGCCTGTTGCTGCCGGGCTGATTCGGGGAGGGCACGCCACCAGGCCCGTAGATCGTATAAGTCTGATGCGGCGGTGTTGCAAGAGATAAGGTTGGGTTCTACTCGCTTAAATTCCAGAAATCCAGCAAAGGCGGCGGCAAAGGAGCTGCTGACCGCGACCCAGACTTCAAACCCCACGGCAGCCAAGAGGGTGCCAACTCCTCCTAGGATATAAACCAACCATTGTAGCTGGGTGAGTTCTCGCCCCAGCCGCTGAGCTTTTTTGCGGTAGTAGTCAAATTGATCTTCTAGGCGATAGATCAGGTATAAATCGGCGGTCAGGTTTGAGAAACCATCATCCCCTCGCGATCGCGCTGCGCCATAGGGCGGTGGTAGTTCACCATCATAGACCTCCAGACCCGATTGGTTCACCTGGGTCTCCATGACGTGCTTGCCGACAATTTTAATCTTGCGCGCTAGGACAATCTCTCGAGGTTCAGAGGCATCCGCAGCGTAGATATCTACCTGGGTGCGATAGCGATAAATTTCTTTCTTCAGGGTTTCTGCACTGCCCCGCAGCATCACCCAGTTAACCCCCATGTTGAATTTGATCGAGGCGGCGATCAAAATGGTGACCAAAATGGGCAGAAAAATCACCAAGAGACTCATCGACCCCATGATTGCCTCATTGGCATTGCGCAGTTGCCCGGTGGCGACTGATCTAATGAAGTCTGAGAGGGGTGGCCCTTCTTGCCCTAAGGTGACTTCTAAGACTAGGTATAAAACAGCGGCGGTGGTGGAGGCAACTCCTAGGCTGGCGACCCATTTTCGCTGTTGAATAAAGGCTTTTTGAGCCTTGACGGCGTTTTTGTCGTAGTCTCCAAAGCGCTGCCAAGCGTCTTCAAGAACCGGTGTGCGAGGTTGCGGTGAGTTAGGCGAGGGGCTTGTCTGGGGAGGACGGGCGGACGATGGCGGTTTAGCAGATGCAGATGACATGACTGATTCCTAAACGCGACGATGACGATACAGTAAGGCACGGTCAGTAGTTGGGATGATGGATGAGTTGGGATGATAGATGCTCCCATCTGCTCAAGGGCGTAATTTGCGTTTTGAGGGATGGGGTTGTGTTGATTTTACCGATTTGTTGGAGAGCGATCGCATACCTGAAAAGAAATGCTGTCACGGAGAGTTTAAGCAGCAGCAATAGGGGGATATCGAGGCTATGTATCAAAAACTCTGAGGCGATCGCCCTTGCTTTGGAGGGTGAGAACCCGATAGCGTGGAAGGGATCGTTCTGCTCGATGGCGTTGCCCATGCTAGGGTGGCCCCAAAGGCAGGCATCGACGGTGGGTGATCCGATGGCGATCGCCTTGCTAGATGTCATTGCCCAGATTCAGTGCAGATAAAAGGAAGGATCACCATGGCTCAACTTCTGAGTGAAACCGATATTCAACAGCATTTAGGCGGGCTATCGGGCTGGACCTTGGTTGGCAAGGAGATTCAATGCCAGCGCACGTTTAAAGACTTCATTGAGGCGATCGCCTTTGTGAATCGCTTGGTGGAACCGGCGGAAGCAGCTGGGCACCATCCAGACATCGCCGTTTCCTACAACAAGGTGACCATTTCTTTAACCAGCCACGATGCCGGTGGTCTGACGGCGAGTGATTTCGCCATGGCTAAGGTCATCTCTGGTTTAAAGTAAGTTGCCTCATGGGCTCTACCGACCCTTGAAAACCCCGACTTAGGGGCGATCGCTTCGCTGTTTGCCAAAAGTTAACCCAACTATGGCAATCTGGAAGAAAGACACGTGTTAGTCGGGGCGATCGCCTCGGTCTAACCTGTCCTCCAATTAATCCGCATTTTGGCGAATCCTCTATGCAAACCCTGCCCACTCCCACTGCATCTAGTCCGGCTCCCGACGCCTTCGAGACCACCATTCGTCGCCGCAAAACCCGCCCTGTACCCGTGGGGACGGTCACCATTGGCGGTGGATACCCGGTGGTGGTGCAGTCGATGATCAATGAAGATACGCTAGATATCGAGGGCTCGGTGGCAGGCATTCGCCGACTCCACGAAATCGGCTGTGAAATTGTGCGGGTAACCGTGCCCAGCATGGCCCATGCCAAGGCCCTCGCCGTTATTAAACAAAAGCTTGAAGAAACCTATCAGCCCGTGCCCCTGGTCGCCGATGTTCATCACAACGGCATGAAAATTGCCCTAGAGGTGGCCAAGCATGTCGATAAGGTGCGCATTAATCCCGGGCTGTATGTGTTCGAGAAACCGAAGAGCGATCGCACCGAATATAGCCAAAGCGAGTTTGACGAAATTGGCGACAAGATTCGCGAAACCCTAGAGCCACTGGTGATCTCCCTGCGTGATCAAGGCAAGGCCATGCGCATTGGCGTCAACCATGGTTCCCTCGCCGAACGGATGCTCTTCACCTATGGCGATACGCCTGAAGGCATGGTGGAGTCGGCGCTAGAGTTTATTCGCATTTGTGAAACCCTGGATTTCCGTAACTTGGTGATTTCCCTGAAAGCCTCCCGCGTGCCGGTGATGCTAGCCGCCTATCGCCTCATGGCGAAGCGTATGGATGACCTCGGCATGGACTATCCCCTCCACCTCGGTGTCACCGAAGCCGGGGATGGCGAGTATGGTCGCATCAAGTCCACAGCCGGCATTGCCACCCTCTTGGCTGATGGCATTGGCGATACCCTGCGCGTATCCCTCACGGAAGCACCCGAGAAGGAAATTCCCGTATGCTACAGCATTCTGCAAGCCCTGGGTCTGCGCAAGACCATGGTGGAATATGTCGCCTGCCCCTCCTGCGGTCGCACCCTGTTTAACCTAGAAGAAGTGCTCGACAAGGTGCGTAATGCAACCAAGCATCTGACGGGGCTAGATATTGCCGTGATGGGCTGCATTGTGAATGGCCCAGGAGAAATGGCCGACGCTGACTATGGCTATGTGGGCAAGCAGGCGGGCTATATTTCCCTCTATCGCGGTCGTGAAGAAATCAAGCGCGTGCCTGAGGATCAAGGCGTTTCAGAGCTAATTAACCTGATTAAGGCAGACGGACGCTGGGTTGATCCCTAAGCCAATTGGCTGACCGGAGGACAAAGTCGCACAAATTCAGGTTGATTTCTCAGCCTGTTCTCATATCGCTTGTGCTAGATTGGGCCTAATGCTCGTCTCTTCATCGGAATCAAGACATGGTTATTACGAAGCGCGGACTTGTTCTAGGTGCAACGGCTGTAGCGGTTACGGCAGTTACGCTCACGGGTGCTGGATTGCAACTATCTAGAGGTCAGGCCTTCTTTCAAGATAGTCCTAAGGAATTGATCGACGAAGTCTGGCAGTTAATTGACCGCACCTACGTGGATGCCACCTTCAATCAAGTCGATTGGCGGGCAGTGCGCCAAGATTATCTCGATCGCTCCTATCAAGACCAAGATGATGCCTACGTCGCCATTCGAGAGATGTTGGATCAACTGGGCGATCCCTACACTCGCTTCATGAATCCCCGCGAATTTCGCGACATGCAGATTGATACCTCTGGAGAGCTGACGGGAGTTGGGATTCAGCTGACTCAGGATGAAGAAACCGATGAGCTGATTGTGGTATCGCCCATTGAAGACACTCCAGCCTTTGAAGCCGGTATTCTGGCGCAGGACGTCATTGTCCAAATTGATGGGGAAAGTACCGAGGGCATGAACGTTAACGATGCCGTTAACCTCATCCGTGGCCCCATTGGGACAGAAATCACGTTGACCATTCGCCGAGGACAGCAGGAACTAGAGTTTCAGCTTCGTCGTGATTTGATTGAGATTCATCCGGTGCGGTATTCGCTGCGGGAAACGGAGAGCGGTGATGTTGGCTATATTCGCCTCACCCAGTTCAGCGCAAACGCTGCCCAGGAGATGGAGGAAGCCATTCAAACTCTGCAGGATCAGGGTGTATCTGGCTATGTTCTAGATCTGCGCTCTAACCCCGGTGGATTGCTCTATTCCAGTATTGATATTGCTCGCATGTGGTTGGATGAAGGCGGTATTGTCTCAACCGTTAATCGTCAAGGCGTCTCCGATCGCGAAGTAGCTAATGGCACTGCATTAACCGATTTGCCGTTGGTGGTGTTGGTTGATGGTGGGTCTGCTAGTGCCAGTGAGATTCTCTCGGGGGCGCTGCAGGATAACGATCGCGCCACCTTGGTGGGAACCCAAACCTTCGGCAAGGGCTTGGTGCAGTCGGTGCGCGGTCTGGGAGATGGTTCCGGGATTGCCGTGACGGTGGCCAAATATCTCACGCCCAGTGGACGAGACATTAACCAAGAGGGCATTGAGCCAGACATTATTGTGGAGCTGACGGAAGAGCAGCTTGAGGTGCTGTTCAACGATCGCACCCTGATTGGCACCGATCGCGATCCGCAGTTCTCCCAAGCTCTAGAGATCTTGTCTACTCAGATGACCGCTCAGCGACGACCCACTCAGGCGACCGTGCGCTAGCCAGTCTCGCCCGCAGATCGTGACCACCTTAGCGTGGACGGCAATGGCCGGCGCGAATTAAGCCAATCCGGTGAGCGATCGCCTCTGCTTGGGATGCATAGGGGCCCCATTGTTTTGGCGTAGGACTGGCTGGGGAGGATGACTCTGCCGGTTGAGCATCGGTGATGTCGCACTGGCCATCGGGCTGCTGCACGATGTACCACGTATCTAGTTGAGATGACATAGGTCATGGGGGGTAGACAACTGGATGGGGCATGGGGATCCCCAAGGGATCCAGCCCAAGGGATCCAACAGGTATGATACGCTTTGAAGCTGGGTGCTGTCTTGGCGGTGGGGCGATCGCCTGTCCCTCTCCCACCTTGCTCACCCAGTAGAACGCCTCAGGTTGACGCTGTTATGACTGCCCAAGATTCCAATTCGAAAGTGTCCCCTTCTGGGTCAGACGCTGACCTCACACCTGACGAGCTGCCTACCTCAACGGTAACGGTCGATGCCTCGGATCCTGCCGGTGCGGATACCTCGCCCGATGCCCAGCGGCCCCAAGAGCCCCGTCGCGATACCTTGCGCACGATTGTCATCGCCGTGGCATTAGCATTATTGGTTCGCCTCTTCATTGCCGAACCTCGGTTTATTCCGTCAGATTCCATGGTGCCGACGTTGGCCGTGGGCGATCGCTTGGTGATTGAAAAAATATCCTATGCTTTTCACGAGCCTCAGCCCGGCGATATTGTGGTGTTTGTGCCGCCAGAGGCGCTGCAGGCCCAAGGCTATGAAGCCAATCAAGTGTTTATCAAACGTCTCATTGCCGGGCCGGGGCAGGTGGTGCAGGTGCAGGACGGGCAGGTTTGGGTGGATGGGGTGGCGATCGCCGAACCCTACATTGCCGAACCGCCTAACTATGTGCTGAACCCCCTAGTGGTGCCGCCGGATCAGGTTTTTATGCTGGGCGATAACCGCAACTATAGTTTTGACTCCCATGTGTGGGGATTTTTGCCGCGCCAAAATATTATTGGACGGGCGATCGTGCGGTTTTGGCCCTTCGATCGCTTGGGTGTGATTCCTCGTCCGCCTCGGGTCACCCTCGATGATGCTCCTAGCTCCAATGCTCCTAGCCCGGCGGATCTAGCCAGTTAAAGCACGAGGTAATGGATCAGGTTGCCCATGAGAGAAGCCGGGAGGGCCAGGCGCTGCTGTAGATCGGCCATGCTTTGAAACCGCCCTCGCTGCTCGCGATTTTGGACGATCGCCCTGGCTAAAAATAGATCCACGTCGGGAATGCGGGTGAGCTGTTCTACCGAAGCGCTATTGGGGTTCACCGGCTGGATGGTGCAAACGCTATCGGCATCGTAGTAGCAAAACCGCAGCACAGGGGCAAGCCGTTGAAGCTGGGATACGGGCACGCTCAGCGCCGCTGCAATATCCTCTAGGCAATGAAACTGGAGCCCTGAACGCTGTAAGCTAACGAGCGATCGCGCTTGGTGAATCGAGAGACCTGGTAGCCGCAGCCAGTCATCGACCGTGGCCTGGTTGGCATCAATGACTACGCCAAGCTGGGCAGCTAGGGTCAGTTCTTCAAAGCTCTGAAAGCGATAGTAGGGGTCATTCAGCAGGCGGGTTTGTAGGGGCTGCAAGCGGTTTTTTAGGCCGTTGCCCATCCGTCCCATGGCTGTTAGCCAGTGCGATCGCCTCATGGGTCACTCCTCTGCCAGGTGGTGAATTGGGGGTTAGGCAATGCGATCGAGCAACTGTCGTCGCTTTTGCTCAAACTCGTAGTCGGAAATTAGCCCATCTTGCCGCAGTTGATCCAGGTGGCGTAGGGAATCGGCGATCGCCCCCACCTGTTTGGGATCCACCGGCGGCTCTGCCGGGGTCTGGGGGGCCAGGTTGGGGTTCATGGTCAGGTCAAATTCATCGGGATGCTGGGACAGATACCACACGCCCTCAATGGCACTGGCAACGCGGGGAATTGGCGTCCAGGATAGGAGCAGGTAGAGAATGCCCCAGCCATATTGCCCGAGGTAAAACTTATGTAGCCCCGAGACAGGAGCCACGGCCCCTGCAAAGGCTAGGATAATAGCCAGCTTCCGGTTTTTTGCTTTGACAATCATCGTGGATGCTCCGGTGGGGAGATGGCATGGAAGGCATTCCGGGCGATCGCTCTCCCTTGCCTTTTCTATCATATCCACATCCGTCTCTCCGCTGCCCCACCTTGAGGATGCTCCCAACGGCGGATAACCGAACGTCACGGGGCGATCGCTAGAACAAGTCCACAAAAAAGGGACTGCAGAACAGCCCCTCGGATGATGAAAAAACGCTAGAGTTGAGGACTTGATGGGGGGGAGCGATCGCCTCCCACAAATCCCAGTTCTCCTACTTTTTCTTCTTGCCGCCCTTCTTTTTGGAGCTAGCAGGCTTAGTCTCTTCCACCGCAGGTGCTTCCGCTACCGGAGCAGGAGCTTCTTCTACCGCAGGTGCTTCCGCAACCGCAGCCGGTGCAGCAGCACCGGTTTGGGCGGCGACTTCTGCAGCAAAGTCAGACTCTTCCTTCTCGATGCCTTCCCCTAGAACAAAGCGCACAAAGCGACGCACCTGGATGTTTTCACCCAGCTTGGCCACATTCTGGGTGACCAATTCTTGCACGGTGATGCTTTGATCCTTGATGTAGGGCTGATCCATCAACGAGAGTTCTTTCAGGCGCTTTTCAATTCGCCCAACCACAATTTTCTCGCGGATGGCTTCGGGCTTGCTGGCCAAGTCATCCCGACCCATTTCAATCTCTTTTTCCTTCTCCGCGAAGGTAGCAGGAATATCTTCGGTGCGCACATACTCAACGTTCGGGCAAGCGGCAATCTGCATGGCAATATTGCGCACTAGGGCCTGAAAGTCTTCGTTGCGAGCTACGAAATCAGTTTGGCAGTTGACTTCCACCAACACACCAATGCGGCCACCGGTGTGGATATAGCTGTCAACCAACCCTTCGGCTGCGACCTTGCCAGCTTTTTTCTCGGCCGAGGCAATGCCTTTCTGCCGCAACCATTCGCCAGCTTTGGCGATATCACCCTCATTTTCCTGCAAGGCTTTTTTGCAGTCCATCATGCCTGCGCCAGTCTTGTCGCGCAGTTCTTTGACTAATTTTGCTGAGATCTCCGGCATTGTGCTTAACCCCTACATCTACATGTATCAACAGTCCGCGGTACATCCGCAGTTGATCGGACAGACGAGGGAACCCCTCTAGACGGGGGATAACTCACCCTCTAGAGCTCCCTGCTGCGTTAGCTATTACCCGACTCGTCATTGCCGTCGGAGACGTCACTATCATCGTAATCGTCTTCGGCACCGTCATACTCATCGTAGTCGTCGTAATCCACCTCTCCTTGACCATGATGCCCTTCATAGATGGCATCGGCCAGCTTACCGACAATCAGTTTGATGGAACGAATAGCGTCGTCGTTGGCGGGAATAGGGATGTCTACAACGTCAGGATCGCAGTTGGTATCCAAGAGCGCAATGATGGGAATGCCGAGCTTTTGGCACTCTTGCACAGCGTTATATTCCCGACGGTGATCCACAATCAGCACCATGTCGGGTAGCTTGCGCATACTCTTGATGCCACCCAGATATTTCTGCAGCTTTTCCATCTCGCGGCGAAGAACAGCAGCTTCTTTCTTGGGCAGAAGGGCTAGGGCTCCGCTTTCTTCACGGTGCTCTAGTTCCTTGAGACGATCGACCCGGGTTTTGATGGTGGCCCAGTTGGTGAGCATACCGCCCAGCCAGCGCTGGTTCACGAAGTAAGCACCGCAACGAGCCGCTTCTTGAGCAACGATACCGGCTGCCTGACGCTTGGTACCCACGAACAATACTTTTTTGCCTTGCTCCGATGCGTCTCGGACGGTGGCGTAGGCTTCTTCGATGAGCTGAGCCGTTTGAACTAGGTCAATGATGTGAACGCCGTTCCGTGAGGTGTAGATGTACGGCGACATCTTGGGATTCCAACGGCGGGTTTGATGGCCAAAGTGGACGCCGGACTCTAAGAGTTCGGCCAAAGATACTACGGGCATGTGTTTTGACTCCTTTCGGGTTTATCCTCCACCCAAGTGCATTTCGCAAGTTGCGAAACACCCGAATATCTGGGTGTGCGATTTTTGACAACTTTTCCAGAATAGCACAATTTGTGTGGCGTCCCGTTGATTGAATGTCCCTGCCAGTCCATGGGGCAAGGCGGTACGCCAAATGGTCTAGATCCCCTCGCGCTTACTCAGGTCAACATCGCTCTATCTCTAGTCCTGCGCTGCTAACCAAGCTTCTAAATCAGCCAGGGTCGTGAAATCTAGCAGACTCTCACTGAGATCTTCCAAAACGGCAAGCGGTAAGGTTGCGATCGCGCTTCGCATCTCGTCAGACAGCTCCTGGCGCAAGCGGCGGGTTAATTGGCGGGTGATGAGAGCAATAGCCTCTTCTTCTCGCCCTTCCTCTCGCCCTTCTTCTCGTCCTTCCTCTCGCCCCTCCTCCTTAATTTCCCGATATACTCGCGTCTCTTGTAGTGTGATGTCTAGCATGGCTTCAATCTCCCTACGACTCAATTGGTCAAAGCGATAGGCCACAATCGTCGTTATTAATTCTATTATGGCGCGACTGTCAGGGGCAGATACCTCCTGACGGGCACGGCTCAACAGATACCGCGCGGCTTCAGGTGCCTGGCTTTTGTCCACGGTGGTTAATACCATCACCGCTACCCATGGCGGCAATTGGTGCAGTTCACCGAGCTCATCTAGATACACCCGGTGTACCTGCTCACTGTCCAGCAACCCCTGATAGGGACGCCGTTGGCTTTGCTCCACACTGCGGGTTGGATAAATCATCACAACCTGCCAATAGCTAAACCGCTCCCGGTAGCGATAGAAATACAGCAGCGACTCTGCAAATACCCGTTCATACAGCCGTTCATCCTTTTGGAACTGCACCTCACAAAAATAAACGGTGCCAGTCTCATCGTCTGGCGGCAAAAACACCCCATCAATTTCAAAGCGCGGTTCCTTAATCGCGACCGAATCAAACCGATAGCCCTCTGCATTGGCGGGTGGATCAGGCAATAGCTCAAACAGCAGGGTGGGAGCTTGCTGGAACAGTTTGTAGAAGATCGAATCGCGCCGCATGAAGTGCTGTACCCGTCACTAACTCTGCCCCCCATTGAATCATAGGAAGGCAGACCCACCTCTTCGGCTGATCCCAGGTTGAAGCCTAGCCCTTCCCAAGGTTTCTAGGCGTGAGGATGAAGGCTAGCAAGACTGGGGGCGATCGCATCCCTGACGCCCAGGATCCGGAGCCATGCACCAGATCGGTGAAAAATCCTCAACGGCTTATGCCAAAATGGCCAGAGATCTGCATCCCGCATTCCAGTAAGTTTAGGAGAAGCCCGTGGAGTCCCGTTATACCCCAGGAGAAATTGAACCCAAGTGGCAACAGGTTTGGGCTGACCAAGGCAGCGATCGCGCCGAAGAAAACGAGAAGCCGAAGTACTACGCGCTGTCGATGTTTCCCTATCCTTCGGGTAATTTGCACATGGGCCATGTGCGGAACTATACGATCACCGACGTGATTGCGCGGGTGCGGCGGATGCAGGGCTACCGGGTGCTGCACCCCATGGGTTGGGATGCGTTTGGGCTGCCGGCGGAAAATGCGGCCATTGATCGCGGGGTTCATCCCGCCACCTGGACCTACCAAAATATTGAGACCATGAAGGGGCAGCTCAAGCGGCTGGGCCTATCCTACGACTGGGATCGGGAAGTGGCCACCTGCGCACCAGACTATTACAAATGGACGCAGTGGATTTTTATTGAATACCTGAAGGCGGGGCTGGCTTACCGCAAAGAGGCCGCCGTGAACTGGGATCCGGTGGATCAAACTGTGGTGGCCAATGAGCAGGTGGATGCGGATGGGCGATCCTGGCGGTCGGGGGCGATCGTGGAAAAGCGGATGCTCAGCCAGTGGTTTTTGAAAATTACCGACTATGCCGAGCAGTTGCTCACCGATCTGCAAACCCTGGATGGCTGGCCCGATCGCGTCAAGCTGATGCAGGAAAACTGGATTGGCAAATCCACCGGCGCAGAGGTGACCTTCAAGACGGAAGACGGGGCAGACCTAACGGTGTTTACCACCCGCCCCGATACCCTCTGGGGGGCCACGTTCATGGTGCTGTCCCCGGAACATCCCTTGGTGGATGATCTCACCACGCCGGAGCAGGCCGAGGCCATCCAGACCTATCGCACGGCGGCGGCCAGCAAGAGCGATGTAGATCGCATGGTGGAGGATCGGGAAAAGACCGGGGTCTGGACGGGGAGCTATGCCCTCAACCCGGTGAATGGAGCTAAGGTGCCGGTGTGGATTGCCGACTATGTGCTCATGGGCTACGGTACCGGGGCAATTATGGCGGTGCCGGCCCACGATCAGCGGGACTTTGAATTTGCCCGTCAGTTTGGCCTGCCGGTGGTGGTTGTCGTGCAGCCGGAGGGCGAGACCCTAGACGGTGATGCTATGGCTAAGGCCTGGCCAGGCGATGGGGTGATGGTGCAGTCGGGACTACTGGATGGCGTTCCGGCGGGTAAGGGGCCGGGGCAGAGCGTGGAGAAGGCGATCGCTTGGCTGGAATCTGAAGGCAAAGGTAAGGGCACAGCCACCTATCGTCTGCGAGATTGGCTAATTTCCCGGCAGCGCTACTGGGGTGTGCCGATTCCGGTGGTGCATTGTCCTAGCTGCGGCATTGTGCCGGTGCCCGAGGCTGATTTGCCGGTGGTGTTGCCGGATAATGTGGAGCTATCGGGGCGGGGGGGCTCGCCCTTGGCCAAGCTGGACGACTGGGTGAATGTGCCCTGTCCCACCTGCGGCACACCGGCCAAGCGGGAAACCGATACCATGGACACCTTCATTGACTCCTCCTGGTATTACCTGCGCTATGCCGATGCGCGCAATGACAACCAGGTGTTTGAGCCAGCCAAGGCCAACGACTGGCTGCC
>RECH01000152.1 GCA_007694125.1 Leptolyngbya sp. DLM2.Bin15 | reverse complement strand
CTGCTTGATAGAGATAACATTTCAGAGCTGTGGGGCGAAAAAAGATCCAGTAGGCCAACAGGACATGGTGCCGTAGATTGAACGGATCAAGGCAGGCGGGCAACTCGCCGGGATAGGTGGGAAAAGTGGGCATGGCATCATCCCTAGGAAAGGTTGCGATAAAGAGTATCGGCAGCGGCTTGGAGGCGGGCGGGGTGACCTTGGGTTTGGTGGAAAAGCACTTCCATTTGCTCTAGGGAAAACTGGATGCCATTGCCCAGCAACCGATGGCACAAAAAGGCTTGGGTCTCTGCCCAGCTAAACGGCACAATCGGCAATGCCCCGCAGATCCCCGCCAAGGGCGAACAGCGCATGGGGTCATCCTCAAACAACACATCCAACGGCGAACGACTGGCAATCACCAACGTCAGCGGTGCATCCGCTCCATCCGCCAAACCCCGCAGTTCCTCCCGCTCACCGCCCGTAAAATTCTGCCGATTCGCCATTTTCTCAATTTCATCCAAACACACCACATAGCGCCGTCCCTGCAGTGCCCTGGCTAGCTTATAGCTCCGCAACGAACCCGGTAAGCCCATCTCCACACACAGCGCCTCAAAAAACTCCGCCTCATTGCGAATCATCTGCATATCCACATGGACAACCTGGGCCGATAGGGCTCCTAGCTCCGCTGCCGCCTGATGGCGCACCATAGCCAACAGCGACGACTTGCCCACCTGGGAGTCTCCCACTAACGACAAACTCGACCCCTTCCGCAACTCTTCAAAGATACGGCGTAGCTGCTCCTGCCGCCCAAAAAAACGAGACGGATCGCGAATACAGCCGCGATCGCCGAAGGGATTCTCCCAACTCACCGCCGCCCGTGGCACTTGTCTTTCATGGTTCTCCGCCCCAGGGCGATCGCTCAGCGGAGAACCCTCTACTTTTTTGCCTGCAACGACTCCACCGCCCGCCGAATCCCCTGCACCACATCCAGCAACGCCTCATCCCGATCGCCCCACGTCGTCACCGGCTTCGCATCCTTCGGCAACACCTGCAGCTTACTAAACGGTGACCCTGGCCAATCGCAGGGCTTCATGATGATCGGAATCACCCGCGCCGTGCCGGCCTCGTGGCGCTCCATGGCCCGCTGCATCTCCTTATCAAAACAATAGTCTGAGTTAAGAAACCGGGGCGTAATCAACAGTAGAATGATCCCCGCCGACTCCAATCGTGCCTTAATCTCTGCATCCCACTCCGCCCCCGCCTCAATTTGCCGATCCTGCCAGGGTTGGATCTTGCCCTGCCGCCGTAGCCCCGCTAAGTGAATGTATAGCTCATCCTTGAGATCCTCATCTCCATGGGAATAGGAAATAAACACCTCAATCGGTTCAGTTGAGGGAGCTGGGTTCATCGGCATTGGGTCTAGAGGGGTGGGTTGGGGCGATCGCTCAGATTTTAGCAACACCGGCGTCAGATGTCCTGCGGCTCCCTCCAACTGCATGGCATTACAGCCCAAGCGATGAGCAAAGTCCACATCCCGCCCCGCTCCCAAAGCATCATAAAAGCCCACTGAAAACGCGATCGCCCCCCGATCGCCGATGGCATCCTTCATACCAATCACGTAGGGAATATGTTGAGCGATCGCTTGGGCCTGCACCTGCGAATAACAGCCATTCAGCACCACACAGGTTAGCTGATCCGCAAACAGGGCAAACAACGCCGCCAACGCCGTACCATCCACCAACTTAGCCTTGCCAGCATCATCCTCAAACACCAGCCCTGCTTCCCCCTCCCCATGTCCCGAAAAATGCACAATCTGGGGTTGGAGATCCAACATTGCCCGCTGAATATCCCGCGGCCGCACGGCCGAGCGTTGCTCTAGCCGAAACTGGTCGCGATGCTGGGCCCGCCGCAGCCCCTCATCGATGTCTCGCAGTTCTTGGTCGATCCGTAGGCGACTTGTATCCTTAGGATTGGCAGATAGGAATAGGATCGTTTGGGTAGAATTCATAGGAGACGGCGTTGGTGTCGAGACAACATCAGGTTGCCTCCAATTATGACCCGAGACCTGGGAAACTTGCGATGATCTGGGAAGCGATCGCCCTTTGGGTAGGTTCAAGGAGCAGGGAGTGAATCATTCAGCCTTCGTCCCTTAAGCTTTCCAGCGTAAATCTTAGCTCAATATCTCATATATCCTATCTAGATCACGTTGACGAAACCTAATCAGCTCCTTGGCCTCAGCCTCAAGCTTTTTAATATTGTCGTCTGTGACGTTATCTATGTCATCCGATGCTTTATACAGATCTGTTTGCAATCGAATATATTTGTCATCTAAAAGCATATTCATTTGATAGTGTGCTGCATCTACTACACCATCAAAGACGCAGCTTAAGAGTGGGAGCAGCCAACTGGCTTTACCCCAGTCCTTTGCCTGGCTATAAGGGATAGCGCGGGTTAATTCTCCGGTGCCAAGGGACAAGACGAAAAAGTCATGTTCTTCAGGAAATAGTCTCTTAGCTTCAACG
The DNA here is from genome assembly GCA_007694125.1 of Leptolyngbya sp. DLM2.Bin15. GTDB lineage: Bacteria > Cyanobacteriota > Cyanobacteriia > RECH01 > RECH01 > RECH01. Next base: position 10,117 of record RECH01000152.1, on the reverse strand, counting down.
TAGGCAGACACAGATGGAGAGTTGATAAATACTCCACCATCCACTAAAGCTTTTTTGGTGTTGCCGATCGGGATCAATGCAGGTTCAAAGTAGGTAGGTGCGGCTGATGTTGCCCGTGCAGCATGTTTCATCAGAACTGAGCCAAACTCTTCTCTCCAGCTTTTAAAGAAAAGCGGCTCTCTATTTTCAATGTCATAGCTGGTGATGAGGGTTCTGGTTAATCCAGAACCGAGTAAGTCATCCCCAAAATACATATCTAAAATTTCTTCAAGCCCTTCATGAGAATATCGTGTATTGATTAATCCGTTAATGGAGGATATCTTTTTACAAGACGAACGAGGAAATATTTCATCTCCTTTTTGCTCGTAAATTTCAGCTAAGTCATATGCTGAATATTTAGGTTTTCCCTGGGCATCTGGCTTCGAGAAACCTAGGGCTAATATTCCTCCCGTTGACGTGCCCGCAATCAAATCAAAACACTCCGCTACTGCCTTACCAGTGTTTCTTTCTATGTTGGCGAGTACAAGAGCAGGGATGAGTCCGCGGATGCCACCCCCATCAATACTTAGAATTTTTTTCATCCTAGTCTCCTATAAGCAAGTTTTTTATTCATGTGAAACTGTTCATCTAGGGCTGAGCAAGCAGACCAGATGACTATTTACCATGAATTCCCAAAAAGGGCATTGACGTAGAAGGATCCTAGCCTAATATCTTAGGTATAGATAATCAGGCTGCAAAACTTAGCATAAACCTCTTTCGTGAATCCGATGAAAGCAGGTTAAATCATGCATATGACACTCCAACATGGGGAGCGATCGCCCCCACAATCCCGCTAGGCAAGCGATCGCTCCCGATGACAGGCCCTCAGGCAGCGATCGCTGGTCACTGCAGCGACGGCACCGTCGGCGGACACCAAAACAGATTTTTACTTGAGACTCCCAACGACTCCAAAATAGTACGCAAAATTTCCGTGCGGTCAAGCCAATGGTCTAGATCGTCATACATCCGATCAGGATTGAACTCTTGGCTATAGTGGAGAACATGGGGCATGTCGGAAAATTCGCTCGACCGCTGGGGAGACAGCAGCAGCAAATGGAATGGCTTGCCCTGGCATTGCGCTTCCAGCTTTTGCACGAGGTCAAGCACCCCATCTCGATCAGCCCAGCCCGTTCGGATAAAGAGCACCTTATCGCAGTGGTTTAACGTATACCAAAACCGGTCAGAGCGAGATGTATACCGTCGCCGCATTCGCTCATAGATAGGCGTCATGTCTTCTAGGGGGCGATCGCTCTCTTCAACTTCATGGGCAAAGGAGAGCCCTGTCCACTTGGTATGATAGATGCGTCCGGCGCTAGGGCTATAGTGCAGCAGATCTGGCTTCCACATATCGGTGAAGCGATTCTCAATCATATCCGCCACATCAGAGATGAGCGTTGTGCGCGTTAGATCAAAGGGGAAGGCTGGGCCGTCGTACCCCATTTTGTAGAGCATCATCCGCACAGCACAGCGATCGCCTAGGGGAAGAATGGCCACACGGCTGATGTCGGATAAGCCGCATTGATAGCGAAACAAAATGGCCGATCGCGGCAGTATCTTAGCCCGACTTTCTAAGCCATCTGGGCCAATCATCAGGGTGCGAAACGGTGCATCGGGCTCCAGCGGATCGCTGTAGACGCCAGGAGGCATCGCCCGCAGCGATCGCCGCACCGCCTGCCACATGGGATGAATATTGAACTCATACTCAGACTCATTCATGATCCATAGGTGCTGGTCATCCTGTTTGAGGATCCCCAACTGCCCATCATAAAATAGCAGATTGGTGTGATCCGGAGACTCCGTATAGGCAGCACGATAGGTCACACAGCAGCCAGGAGGCACAACCATGGAGGAGGCGATCGCCCCGTCCTGTTGAACCCATAAGTATGGCATCTGACCCGCCTGCGGCTGGGTGGTCAGATAGAGTCCTGGAATGAGAGGAGCTTGACCCAGGGCAGTATGCAGCGACGTCCAGTCTGGGGTGAGGGAATAGTCATAGGGGGACGCATTGCGGATTGTGATCGCCTGGCCATCGGGACTCACCGACAGCTCAAAGCCAGCAGCATCACGAAAGGTGGGCTGATCGACCTCGGGCAGGCGATCGCTCCCTAAGAACTGCTGGTCTAAAACAGCCAGCGCCGCCTCATACATCCCTTGATGCCCTAGGGTATTGGGATGGGCTGGATCGTAGGAAATTCCAGGCTTCCAGCGTCCTTGACCATCGGCGATCGCCTCCAGCCAGTTCAATACCGGCACCCCCCACGTCATCATGCGGCGATGGGTTTCCCACAGGTAAGCAGCATGGTCAGACGTGTAGTCATTGTGGGCATAAACATCTCCCAAAACCGGCTGGGCTCCTAGGGCTCGCACCATCCCTATCAGTCGTTTCAAGCCATGCTCAAATCGTTGCTGCAGCAGCGATCGCTCTTCGGGCAGACAATGGGCGAACCCTTCATTGCCCAAGGATAGGGCCAGGATCACCACATCCGGACGCTCGGGGCCAACCACAGATGCAAAGCGAGCGATCGTGCGGGTCACCGAGGCCCCCACCTCCGATCGGTTCACCCAGACCTGCCCCCGTTGCTGCATCGTCTGCGCCAACTGCTGCGCCCATCCCTGCAGCCGCCAAGCCTTATGCCCTGCTGCTACAGAGCTGCCTACCACCACCACCTTGAGCCCCGTAGACGACGGTGCAGGCTCACGGATAGGCACCAGCGGATAACTAAACGGATAAGGCTGAACATAGCCAAAGACGCCATCATCAACTACCCAAGTGTCAGCATCGGCACCGGCTATGGGCTCGATGGGCACCCATCGGTTTGCGCCCCAAGATTCCCATTCAACCTGCCCGTCGGGATGCAGGCGGATATATTTGTACTCTAGCTGGGAGCGATCGCCAGGCTGGATAGGGAGATCCGTCCACCATATGGGATAGCGATCGCGACTCGTCTGCAGGCGGATGCAGTGGGCAGGATCCCAAGCCCCTAGCTCAGGGGTATTTCCCACAAGACCAATGCATTCACCCGGCTGGGTATGGGCACCAAGTTGAAATTGATACATAGATGCTGCCTGATTGAGAGTGTCGAAGACAGGCTGGTTAATAAGAACTGCTCTGACGGTATCATAAAGAACCCTCGGCGTATGTCTTGCACTTGACACTCCTAGGCTAGAGTCATGGGTAGATCCTGTTAAGCTATGTGTTTTATTTCTGCCTTACAGAGAAATAACTTAATAGAACAACAACTTATTTGAACGGGAGCTAGACAGGCTACGTCCTAGCCTCTTTTTATACCTTCAACAAAAATAGAATATGCTTGCAGGGGTCAATCAGGTTGAATCGGAAGGTTCTCTGATGCTCAATGGACAATCCACACTGCTGTTGAATCAAATGAGTCCAGTCTGCTTGGCTTAAAAAGTTGTAGGGTAAATGAATGCCGTAGGGTTTATTACCAATATAGTCTGCAAACTTCAGCCGAGTAAAATCCTTAGGACTTCTCCAATAATGATCTTTAATTAAAATATAGCGGCGAGACACTCGCTTCGCCTCTTGTAGCATCTGCCGCGGATCGTGGGTATGATGCAGCATGTCTGTCATCAGCACCACATCAAAGGTATTGTCCGCAAACGGCACTCGCTGCCCATCATACTGCACCACTGGGATATAGGTTTGTGATGGAACATGCACATCACACCCAGTCACATCAATGGTTTGATGGCGTGTTGCTAAGGTTCTCTTGAGTCTAGAAGCCAGTTTTCCGTTCGATGCACCTAGGTCTAAAACAGTCTGATGATCTTGAAAATGGGTTGCCAAAATCTGAGTGAGGTAATGGCGACGTAGAGGAAATAAGATATGTTCATTAAGCGATCGCATGATAGCAGTCGGACATGTTTGGGTGACACCATCTAGAAATGATGCATAGGTTGAATCAGACAAAAGTAGGCTAAGCATCGTGAGTACCTCAGTAAAATTACTACGTCTTCGGCAAAGCTGATGAGTACAATGCTCCATCACCCAGAACCAACCCACGAGCAATGGCGAGACCACCATTCTCAGGAGGTATCGGAGGGCGGCCCTCATCAACGGTTGCCATGACTATGCTTCGCATCCTGGCTATGCAGCCATCATAGACAACCAGTCTCCATAGGACAGCGTGAGATCCATCTAGCGTGACGCAGTCAACCTGCTAAAAATCCTTTAACCTTTCGGATTCTTAAGACAACAGCTCGAACTCTGTATCAGAACGTCACGGTCTAAATCGTCACTGCCCGATTGAATTGGCTTGAGTTTAACCTGAAATGTCCTGACACATATCCGACTAGAGAGAGATGTGTGGAAGGGAGCGAGACTAGCAGAGAAGGACTGAAGAGGTTACGTGTTGGACGAGCAAGGACTAAAGCAGAAAACCCGATGCTTTGCCATACAAGCCATTCGGCTGGTGGAAGCATTACCCCATGGGCTACCCGCCGACGAACTCGGACGGCAATTTTTACGGTGCGCAACAACGCTGGGCATCTTTTGCCGCCACACCTGCTGGCGATCGCCCCAAGCTCGTCTTCAGCAATTGCACGATACCGTTTATGTGGCGGAGGAGTGTTTATATTGGCTGGAGCTGTTATCCGAGAGCGGTTTTCTACCCAACAGCAAGGTAGAAATAGTAGTCGTGGATATTACGGAGATCCTCGCCTACTGTTTCCAGGAGATTCATCACCTCGATCGCTCCACAGCGGTTGATCAAGTTTCTGACGTCGTCCCCCATGTTGATCCACGCCATAGATAGATCACCTAGACCAGGTTGATCCAACAAACGGAGGCGATCGCACCCTAATAGCGATCGCCTCCGTCTAAATTTGAGCTATCCTCCCCATGCCTCTAGGGCGATAGGTTCTGCCAGAGAATGAATCCAGCCATGACAAACAGTAGATAGCCAAATCCCTTTTGCAGATCCTGGGCCTTGATCGACGGGAGAAGCTGAACTCCCAACACCATGCCCAGCATCGCGGCTAGGGTAAAGCCAAGCATCAAGGGCCAGTCTAGGGTCACCTGTCCTAGATAGCCTAGGAAACCAGTGACCGACTTCATGGCAATAATTAACAGTGACGTGCCCGTTGCCTGTTTCATCGGCACATTTCCCAACAGCACCAGGGCAGGCACAATCGCAAATCCGCCGCCCACGCCCACCAAACCGGTTAAAACTCCAACTGCCAAACCTTCCACCGCAATCCAAACCCAGCGGTGCTTGTGGGCATGGGGCACAGATTCAGGGGCGATCGCCTCTGGATTGCCGCGCTTACGAATCATCAACAGAGCTGCCGCTAGCATGGTGACGGCAAACAACCCCATCTGCACCGTTTCGGTAATCCATGGCAGAGCTGCCAATCGTGCCCCTAGGTATGCACCCGCCATCGCCGCTGGGCCAAAGAGCAGAGCTGTTTTGAAGCGCACATTGCCCATGCGCCAATGGGGAATTGCCCCCACCAGGCTGACCGCCCCCACAATCACCAAGGACATGGCGATCGCTGCCTTGGCGGGCACCCCCATCACATAGACCAGCACCGGTACCGCCAAAATCGACCCACCACCGCCAATTAACCCCAAACTTAGCCCAATGAGACCCGCTAAGAGGTAGCCAACGATTATCAGAACCATAGAACCGTATTACCCGTGAATCATGGAATGGGGGTAGGCAACACCCGATAGCACCCGGCACGCCCTACCCCGTCGCACATCTAGCGGTTGTAGGGCAGTTTGCCCAATAGGGAGGCCATCATGCAGGTGCCGCTGACGCCAGCAAAGGTCAGGCCAGCTCCCACAAACCCGCTCAGGAGCAGAAAGGCAGGAGATACAAAGGCTCCCAGCAGCGTACCGGTTAACACCAAGGTTCCAGCAACAATTTGCACCTGCCGCATGATGCTAATGGGCGCGTTAGGATTCACAACGGTGGCCTGCCCAGCCGCTTTCCAAGCCTGTAGGCCGCCATCGAGATGGATCACCTCAGACCACTGATCGGCCAAGAGGCGCTTAGCAGCTTCGGCAGAACGGTTACCGGTTTGGCAATAGAGCACCACGGAGCGATCGCCCTTGGGTAGCTGTTCAGGCTTAAAGTTAGATAAGGGCAACGAGTAAGCATCGGGAATATGTTCACCGCGATATTCACCCCGTTCTCGTACATCTACGAGCAAGACGCGATCGCTCTCTAGCTCTTGTTGAAGGGTGTAAGCATCAATGGTTTTCAGAGCAGTCATTTTGAGGGTCGTCATAGAAATGGTTGAAGTTCAAACTAAACAACGGAAAACATAACCGCAGGTAAATATCGAGATAAACTTAGCGCAGGGCCGCCGCATTACCGCACTTTTGGTTAGCAGGAACAGCTTCAGCAATCTTTTTAGGATCAGGTAAGTTAAGGCTGTTCATCAAGGTCACAAATTGATCGCGATCGTGCCCCGCCAGGCGAGGATTATAGTGCTTCTCTTCAGCAATGGTGGACACTGTCTGCCCCCGATAGTCATGCCCTGGATACACCAGCGTGTTATCAGCTAAGGTCAATAGCTTCTGGGTGATGTGGTCGTACAGCGTGCCTGCATCACCACTTTGAAAATCTGTGCGTCCACAGCCGCGAATTAGCAGAGAGTCACCGGTCAAGACGCGATCGCCGTTCACCCAATAGCTCATATGACTGTCGGTGTGCCCTGGAGTAGCGATCGCTTGAATGGCAATACTACCGACGTGAAGGGTTTCTCCATCAGCAATATGGCGATCGGCACAGTCAGCCTCGGCCCGCTCCGGCACAATGCCCTGACATGCCGTCAATTGGCGTAGCTTGCCGGTACCGGTGATATGGTCGGCATGGATGTGGGTTTCCAAGCAGTAGCGCAGCGTGAGATGGAGTTCGCCTAGAAGTTTCATATCTCGCTCCACCTGCTCCAGCACCGGGTCAATGAGCACGGCGTCTCCAGTTTCAGGATCAGCTACCAAGTATGTATAGGTACTCGTTTCTGGATCGAAGAGTTGACGAAACAACATCGGGAATCTCCTAACTAAGTCATCTAAATCACCGGCGGCAGTTGTCTGGAACTATTCCGTCCTTTGATTAATTTAATTATATAGCTATATGGTAATAAAATGTCAAGGGAGGCAGCAAGGGATTCACCATCTGCAGATCTGGGTGTTCGTTCACCCAAGACCCTCTAAAATCAGGGCAGTACCGACGATAGGCAGCAAGGCATGACCCCACAGCATTGGCAGGCAGGACGACAACTCACCCACGCTTTCATAGCGGTCATCCTAGCGATCGCCCTTGGATTGACCGGCTGTGCCATCCCTCAAGTTCAGGCCGAAGATCGACTGTTTCTCCCTCTCTCTGTCGATAGTTTGGGTCACTACCAGCTCCCCACCACCGTCGTAGACGACACCCCAGTGGGAGGCTTGTCTGGCATAACCTATGATCGTCAACGCGATCGCTTCTATGCCATCTCCGACGATCGCAGTATCCTTGCCCCAGCCCGCTTCTACACCCTCAAGATGGCGATCGGCACCGATGGGGAAGGCACACCGACCCTCGACCAAGTCACCGTCGAAAACGTCACCCTGCTGCACAATCGTGAGGGAGAACTCTTTGCCGCCAACACCATCGACCCAGAAGGCATCGCCCTCTCGCCGCGATCGTCGGTTTTTATATCCAGCGAAGGAGTAGCCTGGCAAGACACACCGCCCTCGGTGCAAGAATTTGACCTGGAAACCGGTGAATGGCTCAGCCAACTGCCCATCCCCGATCGCTACCTACCCCAGGACGTCGAGGATCAACCCCAGGGCGTGCGCGACAACCTAGGCTTTGAAGCCCTGACGATTAATCCTGGTGGCTACAGCACCGCCTGGCTAGAACCCTTCCGCCTGTTCGTGGCCACCGAGTCGGCCCTGCACCAAGATCTGCAACCCAGCCAAACTACGTCGAACCTCGAACGCCTCCTCATCGACGAACCCGACGGCACCCAGAGCCGCAACCGTTTTCTGCACTACCTGGTCGGCGATGGTCAATCCACCCTGATTGCCGAACACCTCTACCTTCTCGATGCCGATCCGCCCAACACGGCCATCAACGGCTTAGTAGAATTGATCACCCTCGACCAAGCCGGTCATTTCCTCAGCTTAGAACGCACCTTCGGTCTAGCAGGATTTGGCGCAACATTGTTTCAACTGGCCACCGGTAGCGCCACCGACATCTCGGCTCTAGAATCACTCAGCGCCTCAGTCGATGGCATCGAAGCCATTCGCAAACAGCCCCTCTTCGACCTCACCACCCTCGATCTCACCCTCGACAACCTCGAAGGCATGACCCTCGGCCCCCGCCTCCCCGACGGTAGCCAAAGCCTAATCCTCATCAGTGACGACAACTTTGACGAAGCTCAAGTCACCCAGATTCTAGTATTACGTCTGCGACAAGGTTGAAAAGGCTTCACGCCACATTCAAGAGGATTGTTCCACAGCATTTACACTGAATCTCAATGTATCCTGCTGTCAAAATCAGCCAGATGGCTCTACTCGGACATCTTGAGGGCTCGTTATGATCGGGGGAAAGCTTGTTGATGACGTATAGCTCATTGTTATGGATTTGAAGACCGATCCGGTCTAGCACCCCTGTGTGACATGCACCATACACAGCCCCGTGGGATCAGCGTTGCCAGCATGCTTAAGAGTGGCATGATTGCCGTTGCCGTGTACTAGGTGTAGGTGCCGTCTAGATGCTGTCTCACGTAACTATTATTTCAGCCAATATCCTTAATCCCCTTAGATGGCCGCTGCCTGTTCTTATGGTTGTGCCAGGTTCAGAGTATGTTGCCATAGCCCCATTAAATGTGATGTGCCTGACGATGATTGCCCTAGGAGCCTGCATCATTGGCTCATCTAGTATCAAAACGTGGCAAATTATCAAGCTGTTAGGGACATCAAAATCACTGTGGCAATGGAAAACGCTCTATGGACTCAAGATCTCGTTTTTGGGGGGATATGCCCTAGCATTCGGCTTACTCCTACATGAGCAGGCGCATTGGCTGGGTTTGCTAACCAGTGTGGTGTTCTTTTTAGGGGCCTTATTTGTTCTGCTGAGCGTTAGCGTCTTTTATCAAACCCTAGAGGCCTTAATGTTAGCTCAGGCAAACTATGTATCTGAGCAAGCTCGCGCAGAAGAAGCGCTTGAGAGTCTATATCACCTCAAGCAGAACCAGATGGAGCGCATTCATTACGAAAAGATGCTGGGTATTCAGCAACTGGTTGCTGGCATAGCCCATGAATTTAATAACTCTATCAACTTTATTCATGGCAATTTAGAACATCTAGAAGGACATCTTGCTGATGTGCTCAAAGTTGTTCACTACTATGAACATATCCCTGACCATTCCCCAGCTCTTGATGGGATTGATCTGGCTTTTATCAACATCGATATTCTCAATATTATTCGGTCGATTCGCCACGGATCTGTCCGTACTCAAAACCTTGTAGCTGCTTTGAAAGATTTTTCCCGTTTGGATGAATCTGCTCAGAAAGTAGTGTCTTTACATCAAGGCTTAGAGAGCACCATGGCCTTGATTAACAGCCAGTTGCAGGCAGATGCTAACGGTAAACCCACCATTGAAGTGGTGCGTGACTATGGTGAGATACCACCCATCGACTGTGAGCCAGCAGCGATTAATCAGGTCTTCATGCACCTGCTGACCAATGCGATTGATGCCTTAAGAACGAACGCTTTCATGGCCAGGCAAGATCTTGATCAACCCAAGCGAATTACCCTGAGCACCAGGTTAGTCCAGGACGGTTGGGTCAGTATTCAGATTGCCGATACTGGCTGTGGAATGACGTCAGCGACCCAAGCTCTGATGTTTGATCCCTTTTTCACCACCAAACCTGTGGGGCATGGAACAGGCTTGGGGCTAGCCATTAGCTATCAAATTGTGCGTCGTCATGGTGGGTTCATCCAATGTCAGTCGGCGCTGGGGCAAGGCACAACCATTACGGTACACCTGCCGATTAATCGCACGGCGGCAGCGCGGGTGAGTCCACGCATCGGCTTGCGTGGGATGGCAGAAACAA
>RECH01000299.1 GCA_007694125.1 Leptolyngbya sp. DLM2.Bin15 | reverse complement strand
CCAAACCCTTTCAGCGCAGTGTCCCTCCCGAAAAATTATTTTCCTGCGATCGCACGGTGCAGCAACTCATGGACGTGATCGATAATCTCGATACCGTCAATAGTGGTGGATTCTTCTCCTGGGACGGGAGTCCGTTACCCTGGTAGCGACTAAAATAGCACGTTCCCATGAACCGGGCTCCGGCGAGATTCTCTGTACGCCAGGAATACTCCACCTCAATGCGGATTGAGAATAGCCCATGATGGAGTCAGGGCATAGGGGCGATCGCTCGTCTGACAAGTAGGTGACCTCAATTCAATGAAGCTCAGTTGCCGGGTTGCAACGTCGCTCAACCCTCTGGGCATCAAGATTGGCGCAGGGAGCGATCGCAGGCATTGCTGACTAGCAGTATGATGCTGCAACAGGTCAAATGAAATGGCCGAACCTCTAGTCAAAGGCTCATACCCTAATTCAGAAAGCCCCGATCGCTCACCTATCAAACACCCATGGCAGGTGTTTACCTAGTGAAATGATGGACTATGCCGGATTAAGTCCATAAACTCTTGACGAGTTCTTGCATCTTCTGCAAAGACGCCTTGCATCGAACTGGTCACAGTCCAAGAGCCAGGCTTTTGCACCCCTCGCATCACCATACACATGTGAGTTGCCTCAACCACGACCGCAACACCTTGAGGTTTCAGCAATCCTTGAATTGCATCGGCAATTTGGGCCGTCAATCGTTCTTGCACCTGCAGCCGACGAGCATACATCTCACAAATGCGAGCAATTTTGGATAAGCCAATAACCTTGCCATTAGGAATATAGGCCACATGGGCACGGCCTAAAATTGGCAAAATGTGGTGCTCACAGGAACTAAACAAATCAATATCGCGCACTAACACCATTTCGCTGGCATTCTCATGGAATACAGCTCCATTCAGCAACTCATCTAGAGATTGATGGTAACCAGACGTGAGATATTTGAGGGCCTTGACAACTCGTTTTGGCGTATCTCTCAGACCTTCACGATCGGGATCTTCACCTAAGCCAAGTAGCAATGTGCGCACAGCTTGCTGCATGTCTGCATCCGAAACCGGCGACTTTGATTCGGTGATGACGCCCTGCTTACGGATATCGTCGGGCGAGATAAATAATGTCATGAATGAAGTTGAAGTAGGTGGATATCAGCCATAGGACAAAGAAGTATGACAGGGCCATACTCCCCCTTCAGCAGAGGGCTGAGGTGCTGAAAGATTTGTATTAGGCGCGATCGCATCCAGACTATAGCCTTTTGTATGGATGGCTATATCAGGGCCGCCTAATCTACACAAGCAGGATTTGAGCTAGAGTAACCTGTGCTTGAGTAAGAATAAATCAATGATGTTTGATGATCTGCTGTCAGTGTGAAGATCGACTAGAGGTGCCTAATGATAACTAGCGTTGACAGTAGACTGACAACAGACAACCTGGCGCTGCATAAATCTAAAAATGTTGTAGAATCCATTGCTGCGAGATGGAGTAAGACTCACATTCAAGCCAGTACGCTGAATAAAATCTGGAGTGATCTGAAGAATGACCTCCGGAGGTGATCCATTTAAGCCTTCTATCAAGAAGCCGACCAACCCCTTGGTAATCTGAGCATCAGAGGAGCCCTGAAACCAGATCTGCCCATCTTGCAGATGGGCGGTGATAAATACATTGGATATACATCCTGGCACCTGGTTGGCCGCCATGCGATCCAAGTCAGGATAATCGGGCAGCCGCTTTGCAAACCACAGCAAATATTCGTAGCGACGTTTAGGCTCAGTAATCTGCTGGCATCGCTGAACAATTTTCTCTAGCTTTGGGGGAAGGGGTGGTGAGGTGAGAGACATATCACACTGGCAGGGATGACGTGAAACGCAAGTAGCTCGTATATCTCAGCTATGGAGCCAAGAAATTAGAATGATAATCGTTCTCAATTTAACACAATTTTCATCACTTCAGAGACTGGTTGACGGACAAATCTTTTTGCCTAGGCCAGGTTGAGCAACGTCAAACCCAGTACCAGAACAGCTTTCGTTGGGTTACGCTGACGCTAAGCCAACCTACGAGAGAATCAAGATCGCAGGAGTTTTGTCCGTCCATCAACTTCAAAAAGGTGTTCTCGATTTTTTCTAGCGTTGTTGATGGCCGGTCTGAATGAGGACAACAGCCTCTACATCCCCCGTGATCTCAAGCCGGCGTAGCGGAATAGTCGTACAATTCCGCAACATTCTGCATGGAGTTTCAGAGCTTCTAGCCAGAGGTTCATACCCTGAGTCAGCAACACCCATCTCAAGCCATTGATCTCGATCCCTCAAAACTTGTCGCCAATTTCTGAGCAACGAGGCAGCGCCAGCATCCCAGGAGGAGCTCTATTGACCGGTACATGCCCCCATTGCCGGCCTAGCACGTCATGGTTTCCTCACTCTTTTATAAAGACTTAACTATTGCCTCAGCTAAAACCGCCTATATTCCTCATAAGCTGCGCTTAATAGTTAACTTCAAAATTAAATTTGACCTGCGTTAAGCGCTTGGCTAGTTGTCCCTATGTTTTATTAAGTTGAGGCAGTGTCGGGTTATGTACCTCACTCCCCATGAACTCGATCGACTCTTGATTTTTACCGCCGCAGAAATTGCCCGGCGACGCAAGGAGAACGGCGTGAAACTCAATGTTCCCGAAGCGATCGCCTTCATCACCGACCAAGTTCTAGAAGGTGCGCGCATGGATAAAAGCGTGGCAGAGCTGATGTCAGAAGGGGCGACGTGGCTCACGGTTGATGATGTGCTGCCCGGCGTCCCGGAACTCATTCCCCTGATTCAGGTTGAGGCCCATTTTCTCGACGGCACCAAGCTGGTCAGTATTCACAATCCTATTCGGATGCCCCAGGAGTCTGTGTAATGGCAAGTTCGCATGGATCAGGCCCCGGAGAGATTCTCTGTGACCCCGGTACGCTCCATCTCAATGCAGGCCGGGAACAGCGCCAGCTTGAGGTAGCCAATGGGGGCGATCGCCCTATTCAGGTGGGATCTCACTATCACTTTTTTGAAGTGAACCGTGCTCTACAGTTTGATCGCGCCCAGGCGTTGGGCTTTCGCTTAGATATTCCGGCAGGGACGGCGGTGCGGTTTGAGCCGGGGGATACTAAATCGGTCACCTTGGTGGCGATCGCTGGTAGTCGCACGATCTACGGACTGAACGGATTAGTGAATGGCTGTTTAGACGATCAGGGTGTTCGAGAGGCAGCCCTAGCTCGGGCCCAAACATCTGGCTTTATGACGGTGGAGGATGCTGATGGAGATTAGTCGCGAACGTTATGCCGAACTCTTTGGCCCCACCACGGGCGATCGCATTCGCTTGGGCGATACCTCTCTGATCGTCGAAGTGGAAAGAGATACCACGGTCTACGGGGATGAATGTGTCTTTGGCGGCGGCAAAACCCTGCGGGACGGTCTGGGTATGGCTCCTGGGGTTACCTCGGCCCAAGGCGCGTTGGATTTGGTGATTACCAATGTGGTGCTGATCGATCCGGTGCAGGGGATTGTCAAAACTGACATTGGCATCAAAGATGGCCGGATTGTCGGCATCGGTAAAGCTGGAAATCCTGGCATCATGGATGGTGTGACGCCTAATTTGATCGTGGGCGCTGGCACCGATGTACGAGCCGGCGAGGGACTGATTGCCACCGCCGGGGGACTAGATTGCCATGTCCACTTTGATAGTGCTGGTCTCTGTGCTGAAGCGTTGTCCAGTGGACTCACCACTATGCTGGGGGGTGGACTTGGGCCAGTCACCGTGGGAATCTGTTCCAGCGGCGCTTACAACGTGGGGTTGATGCTGAAAGCGGCGGAAGCATTTCCCATTAACTTTGGCTTTTTAGGCAAAGGCAGTTCCAGCCTACCGGCTAGCTTGAATGAACAACTGGAAAATGGTGCTTTTGGCCTCAAGATCCATGAAGATTGGGGAGCCATGCCCGCCCTGATCGATACCTGTCTATCGGTAGCCGATAGCTACGACTGCCAGGTGCAAATTCACACCGATACCCTCAACGAGTCGGGCTATGTGGAAGATACCCTAGCGGCGATTCGCGGGCGCACCATCCACATGTATCACACTGAGGGGGCTGGCGGCGGTCACGCGCCCGATATTATCAAGGTAGCCTCCTATTCCCACTGTCTCCCGTCGTCCACCAATCCCACCAATCCCTACACGGTCAACACCTTTGATGAACATCTAGATATGGTGATGGTCTGTCACCATCTCAATCCACGGGTTCCAGAAGATGTAGCCTTTGCCGAGTCTCGGATTCGGGCAGAAACCATCGCGGCTGAAGATATTCTCCACGATATGGGGGCTATCAGTATGCTGGGGTCGGACAGTCAAGGCATGGGGCGGATCGGTGAGGTGATTCGCCGGACGTGGCAATTGGCCTCCAAGATGAAGGATCAGCGCGGCTCTCTGCCAGAGGATAGCGATCGCCACGATAATCATCGAGTGCTGCGTTATTTGGCAAAATATACCATTAACCCAGCCCGCACCTGTGGCATCAGTGATTACGTCGGTTCCATTGAACCTGGTAAGTTAGCCGATATTGTGCTGTGGCAGCCAGGCTTTTTTGGCGTGCGCCCGGAATTGGTGATCAAAGGTGGATTTATTGCCTGGTCGCCCATGGGTGAATCCAACGCCTCTCTGATGACCTGTGAGCCGATTCTCTATCGTCCTCAGTGGGGCAGCTACGGAGCGGCCAGTGCGGCCACCTCGGCCTGTTTTGTCACCGAGGCAGCGATCGCCAATGGCTTAGCCGACCGCCTGAGTTTACAGAAACAGCTCCTGCCGGTGAAGGGCACGCGATCGCTCTCTAAGGCAGATATGCTGCATAACAATGCCTGTCCGGCCATTGAGGTAGATCCGGATACCTTCCAGGTTCGCGTTGATGGACAGTTGGCCACCTGCGAACCGGCTCAATCCGTTCCCCTAGGGCGGCTGTACATGTTTCGATAGGAACAATTATGAGACCATCTGTAGCGCGATTAGGGGTGGGTGGCCCGGTGGGCAGCGGCAAAACCGCCCTGCTGGAATGTTTGGTGCCGTTGCTGACCCAGCGGGGCATTGAGGTGGCGGTGGTCACCAATGATCTACTCACCCAGGAAGATGCCGATCGCCTTAAGCGTAAGGGATTTTTACCCGAAGAGCGCATTGTTGGCGTCGAAACCGGAAGTTGTCCCCATACGGCCATTCGCGAAGATCCCACCATGAATCTGCTGGCGATCGCGTCCCTAGAACAGCACTATCCCCAGCTTGATCTAATCTTTGTGGAGAGTGGCGGCGATAACTTAGCCTCTACCTTTAGCTATGACCTGATTGATGCCTATATCTTTGTCTTAGACGTCGGCGCAGGGGATGATATTCCTCGCAAAAATGGGCCAGGCTTTTTGCAGGCCGATCTGGTGGTGATCAACAAAATTGATATTGCTCCCTACGTAGGTGCCGATCTAGAGGTGATCCGCCGCGACGCTGCCGAACGTCGTCGCCATAAGCCCACCGCCTACACCAACTGTAAAACCGGCGAAGGACTGGAGCAGGTGCTGGATTTCATTAACGAAAAACTCCTGTTTCACCGCTCAAACAACCCTAGAACAGATGTTGCCTAGCCATGGTTTCTCAACTCGATCCATCCATCCATCGACCTCCATCCCCCCAGGAGTCTCTCATCTATCACCCTGATGGCGGACTAGGGGCCATCACCGATTTTGATGTCTATCTGCGGGTGCAGCGCGATCGCTATCAGCAAAGCTTCGTGTCTCGGCAATATGCCACCCATCCCTTTCGGGTCTCCAATGTCTTTCGCTTAGATCAAGAGCAGGTAGACCAGACACAGAGCGATCGCGCCTATGTCTATCTCATGAATACCTCGCCAGGGTTAATGGAGGGCGATCGCTTTCGTATTGGTGTTCAAGTGGATGCCCAGGCCCATCTTTATCTCACCGATCAAGCGGCCACCAAAGTCCACCGTATGCCTACACCTGGCAGACCCGCAACGGTGGACTATATCCTACAAGTTGGCGCAGGCGGCAGCCTAGAGTTTCTGCCAGAACCGCTGATTCTTTACCACGAATCTACGTTAAACCAGCGCACCCAGATTACCCTGCATCCCAGCGCGCGGCTGTGCCTCAGCGAGATCATCGTACCAGGACGGTTAGCAAGGCAGGAATATTATCAATTTAATCACTATTCCAGTCGGCTCACGGTGTCCTCCCCCGACGGACGGTTAATTCTCGGTGATGCTCTGCGCTTAGAGGGGCGATCCCATCCCTTTTGCCACAGCCCTCTGTTTGCCCGTCAGCCGATTTTAGCGACTCTACTGCTCATCTATCCCGATGTTGAGCAGACTCAGTTTGAAGCAGTCCTGAAGCAAGTATGTGCTGAGCAGCCTGCTGCTACAATAGAGGTTAGCTATTCGTCCTTACCGAACTGCAACGGGTTCGTAATTCGGGCCACCGCAGACTGCATCAGCCGCATCAAAACCTGCTTTGATCAAGCCGTGAATGCGGTGAGGCTTCTAGAAGGACAGTCGCCCTTACCTGAGGTGCCCAAATGACAATCATCGCTCAGCACTATCTTGGCAATGCATTACACGATGACATCCTCCAGCAGCAGATAGCCCTCGCCCGATCGGAGGGATGTTGTCTTGAAGTAGAGCTAAGTGAGGATGATTGTCGCAAAAGCCGGATTACCGTAGAGTCTGCTGGTAAGCAAATTGGGATTATCAAAGATCGGAGTTGGTCGATCAAAGAAGGGGATCTATTTAAAACCGAGAAGGGTCGCCTGCTGTTGATCCATGTGCAAATCCCCGACGTGATGATCCTGCGGTTTACCCAAGACACCACAGACTATCCTCAACAGCTCGTGTTGCTAGGCTATACCCTCGGCAATCACCATTGGCCTATGTCCATTGTGGATCAGACCATCTATGTCCAGCTCGTTGTCGATCGCTCCGTGATTGAAACCACCCTCCAACATCTCCATATTCCCGGCTTAGTGATTAGCTACGGCATGCGATCGCTAGATCATCCCCTACCTTCTTCTCCCCACAGCCACCCATGACTCCATCTATCACAACCAGGGACTGCGATCGCCGTTTGGCGCTGATGCAGCTCTCAGATTCGTTTTTTCCCTCTGGATCATTTACCTTATCCCATGGACTAGAGTCCCTGGTTCAGTCAGGGCAGGTGCGATCGCCTGAGGATGTGACAACCTATCTACAAATCCTATTGCATAACAAAGTCGGAGCGTCGGATGTTGTCGCCCTCTTGGCAGCCCATCACGGTAGTGTAGTCGGAGACCTCAACCAAGTGCGACGAGCCGATCAGATGCTCTTTGCCTATACCCTCGTGCAGTCGGCGAGAGAGGCCCAGCAAAAAAGTGGCCATGCCTTGCTGATGGTAGCCCGATCGACCTGGCCCGATGAACAACTGGAGAGCCTCCAAGCTGATGTGTTGAAGCAGCAGATTCACGGACTACATCCCATTATATTTGCTGTGGTTGGCAGAGCTGCAGGATTAGACGCTGATAATACGGTTTTTGCTTATTTACATAGCTGGTTAACTGGATTAGCGGGCGTTGCCATTCGCCTAGGCGCAGTGGGACATATTCACGCTCAGCAGATGATTACAACCCTCGCCCCTGATATCGATCACGTAGTACAGCAGAAGAGCGATCGCTCCCTAGATGACCTTTGGTCTTGCACCCCTGCCATTGACCTAGCTCAAATGAAGCATCGGCATCTACCCCAGAGACTCTTTACCAACTGAGCTTAACTTTTTTATCTCAAAGAATATCAACGTCGGTTGAACAGCATAGACATCGGATATCAAGTCCAGTTCAATGGTCATAGCTGAGACATCCTGCATTCAATCCCCTGCTTCGCCGCCCCCTTGGCAAGGAGGCTACAGACCCTTGGGTATTACCACAGCCTGAAATAAACCTTGGGGTTAACCGGACTTAATATCAACGGATTTGAGATCAGCACCTTTAGCGCTTACGGGCCACAATGTTAAAAATATGCCAGTGCTTCTCTTCTCCTAAAGCCGTTTTACCAGGATGATTTTCCTCCTCAAAGACTTCTAGAACAAAGGGCGATAAAAGCTGTTCCACTTGCTCACGACTGTGATGGTTCATGTCTGTGTAGACAGACCAAGAATCTTGATTGCCAAACAACTGCCCGCAGAAGCGTCCTCCTGGTGCTAGGGCAGCCACAATATCCTCCCACAGGTCAGGAAAATAGTCTGGAGGACAAAAGGGTAGACAAAAACTAGCATTGAGCAAGCTAACATCCGGCGGTAAGGTCAGCTCTTCAAACCGCTGTACCCTGGTTTCTAAGTAGGTGCGATCAATATCGGGGCGCTGTCGCAGGCGGGCGATCGCTTCCGGCTCTCCCTCAATGGCCAACACTCGCCAGCCTTGGCGGAGCAGTTCGACCGTATCCCGTCCATCACCACAGCCCAGATCTACGGCAAAGCGTCTCAGAGGCTGGACATCTTGAGCACAGTAGTCTAAGGCTTTTACCAGCGTCGTTCGAGGCGGACGCCCTTGAACAGCTTGGTAGTACTGAAGCCACTTCGGTTCAAATTTCATTGTTCCTCCCGTTGCTTTAATTGTATCAGGGATGGGCCAACGATTAAAAAAGTCGCACATGAAGATTAGGCTAGATTAGCCCCTCTAGGATTCTATTCAATTAGATATGAATAGGTTTGAGGTTCATCAGAACATAAGGTGAATAGTCATTGGATGAAGAGAATATGTTGCACTCTAGATCAGGATTTCTAGAAAGGCTTAGCCATAAATGGATCAGCCTCAAACTGAAGTCGGGCTTTAGCTTGAGTATCTCCATACAGTTGAAAAGTCAGCGCCGGGGTTGAACCAATGGTTTTAACTTGATGAATTGCATCGGGCGTGAAACTGATGATTTCACCAACCTGCAGAGTCTGTTGTCCAGCGATCGCTAGTCGGTCAGGATTAGCCAACTTACGCCAAAAGGTATGTTGTTCCTGCCCTTTGAGAATAGCAACCACGCCCCATGTACCGTGGTTATGAATGGGGGTCATTGTACCAGGATTAGTGGTAACGGTTTGGACGGTCAGGGGATAGCCGATTTCATCGTAGAGGGTGATCACGGCGGTTCCTGTTTTAGGGTCAGGATACTTACGTTGTGTTCTCAGCCAGTAGGAGTTGAGAATCAGTTGTCGAACCTTACAGCGAATGAGGGGCAGATAGTCTTGCTGATCGAGTTCATGGGGAGAATGGGTCAAAATATGCAAGACGTCGCTGAGGAATTGATGCAGATAATAATGATCCTGCAAGAGCCCCCACGGGCGTGGGGTAAGACAGGGTTGACACTGGCCGTTAGCATCCACAAACCAATCTTGGTGGAGCATCTCAGTCATGGTTCTTCTAAGGTAAGGATTGGGTAGAGATTGACGCTTCTCCCTCTACCCAGCGCTATTGGAGCAGGGGCGATCGCTCTAGACAGGCATAGGAGCATAAACATGACAGGCCTTAGGACAAACGCGATCGCAGGCTTGACAGCCAATGCAGTTAGCTGCGTTAATGACATGCATCACTTTCCGTTCAACTTCATCATCATCGTCGTCTTCATCCACGATCTCTCCCTCATCATTCAGGGCAATCAGGGACATAACGCCTCGACCACAAACTTTGAAGCAACGACCACAGCCCAAGCAGGTTTCCCAGTTAATACGTTGTAAGAACTCGGGGATCCAGGGTTGTTTTCCGAAGGTTAATCCAGTTAATGTAGCCATGATAGGTTCCTCTCGCGTGAATTTAATGTTGTTCGAGCAATTAGGCTTAAACTAAATAAGCTTCCATGTGGGTTTTAATCGTGCAGTCTGATCGAGGATAAGTCGAACACAACAACACAAAGCCCTTTTCTATTTGCTCATCATCTAAAAACGATTGATCCTCCTGATCAATTTCTCCTTCTACGAGCTTACCAACACAGGTAGAACAAGCCCCAGCTTTGCAAGACGAGGGAAGTTCAATATCATGTTCTTCCGCTGCATCCGTGATGTACATATCATCGGGAACAGGAATTGTGACGTCAATATTACGCTTTTTGTTGATCAGTCGAACCTGATAGGTTGTCATCGTAAATCTCCTTGTAGGGGATAGAGATAAAAATGATGGAACATAGTCAACATTGAGTATGCCTGAGGATTATGAACAAGGCACACCTGCCGGGCTACATTCTCCAGCTTGGAACGATTTTCCACAGCTACAGGTATCGGTAGCATTGGGGTTGGTAAACTTAAAGCCACTCTCCAGTAAGCTATCAATATAGTCTACCACAATACCCTCAAGTAAAGGAGCACTTTTGGGATCGATGAATACCTTGAGACTACCAGACTCTACGACTTGGTCATCAGACTTAGGAGCGTCGGAGATTTTAATATCATACTCATAACCGTTGCAGCCTCCGTCCTTGACCGCTAAGCGAATACCTCGGGTTGGGCTGTCGTTGGGGGTGCTGCGAACCACCGCACGGAGGCGAAGTTCTGCTAGTTCAGTCAGGGTAATGGTCATAGGAATTATGCGTTGCTAGAGAATATCTGGGAAACCAGGTTGATTAGTTTGTCCCATCTGGCGGCTGCAGGGGCTCTGACGAATAGGGGCGGGTCTCGCTTGTGGCTCATATTATCTTATCCTTTGACTTAAGCAATGTGGACTAGAGGACTCATGCCTTAAGGTTCCGCAGACGGGACAATTAGGATCATGGTAGGCCCGTCGCTTGGCAAACTCTGCTCTCGCTAAATCCATCGTCAAAAGTTTCCCTAACAGAGGTTCACCCAGTCCCGTTACCAGCTTGATGGCTTCTAAAGCCGCTAGACAAGCTAGCGTACCTGACACTGCGCCCAGTACCCCAAAGCCCCAACGATCCCAATCTGGTTTTTCAGGAAAAATACAGGCAAGGCAGGGGGTTTGCCCTGGCACAATTGTGGTTAGGTAAGCATCCATATCATTCATCGCTGCTTCCACCATCGGCTTACCCCAGCGCACACAAGTGGCATTCAGTAAGTCACGCTCTTTGAAGTCAAAGGCACAGTCGAGAGCAATGTCTGCTCGCTGCACGAGAGAGTCAATGTTATCCGCATTGACGTATTCGCAGATCGCTTCAATCTGAATATCGGGATTGAGATGGGCTAAGGTTTCCTGAGCCTTGAACACCCTAGGCTTACCCACCCAGTCATCGGTCATCAGAATCTGGCGGTTGAGGTCATCTCGCTGCAGGTTTCCGCCCCGTACTAAAATCAGCCGTCCTACGCCAGCTACGGCAAGATAGAGCGCTGCTGTTCCGCCCAATCCGCCAACGCCAGTGACCAGAGCAGTTGTATTTTTAAGGCGACGTTGACCCATCTCTCCCAGTCCAGGTAGCATGATCTGGCGGTGGTAACGTTCAAGTTCAATAGGGGTGAGGAGGGGAAGCATAGGGTTAGGGAGTAAGAATACAACGGACAAGAGCAAGGTAACCCGTAGAACTAGGATCAATTGGCATGACTAGCGATCGCTACTTCACTAGGGCGATCGCCTCAGGTAAGCTCTACTCCATACCAATGTCAGACAGCATGACGATGTTTTTAGGCCTGTCTTGAAAAACCTTAAACAGTTTTTGTTCAACAGAGTTAGACGTTATAAACAGATTATATGCTGTTTGCAACGCTTGCCTATAAGCCTTCAGCAATTGATCATCATCCTGGGACGGGTCTTCGGTCTTAACCAGTTGGGAAAACTTCCTCAGGATATGTAGACGATTAACGTTAACAATCTGTGGATCGTAGGCTAGTCCAAAAAACTCAAAGTATGCTTCTGCATCTTTAATCTGGTTAAACTGGGCAAGGGTAGGGTTTAACATTGTTGTGATTGATCCTCTAACGTTTTGAGCTGTTGCTTAAGATCACGAAGCTGGCAATAGATGGTATGAGTGCGAGTAGCGGTATCGAGCAGTTGATCGAGATCAGCGGGTAAACCTTCAGCAATATCGTGAAGATCCATCTTGAGCTGACCTGCTTTACTGTTCAACTTTTTAATCTGTTGTCGTAACTCATCAACGGTGGCAGATTGAATTGCTTGAGTCATAGCCATAACCATGAATTAGAGCTCGTTAGATATCACAGACCTCAGGATATTGCCGGGCTAGCATAATCCCTTTGCCCACTAATTTTTCTCCTTCAGCACTAAGTTTTTCAAGAGAGTCAAAACCAAAGCGCTGGGCATCACGCAGGGTTTTACTCACTAAAATCAGCCGTCCGGAAAAGATCAATGCCCAGCCAAATCCTTCGTGGCTCAGGTCAATCACCACCTGGGAAAGCTGACCTGTTTCTTCTTCAATGCGGTAAGCGATCGCCCTATAGAAGGCCATAATTCGACCTTGGGTAATGGCATCAACCTCGCCCTCCACCGAGATCTGGCGTTTTTGGGCTTTGCTGATCACATAGGGCTTAAGTAAGAGTTCATCTGACCAATTGCGTAAGGTGCCGTAGGCATCATTAGCACGAATTTGCTGCACCATGGCCTTGAGAAAAGGCGAGCTATCGACCAGCAGAGCAGAGCTAA
>RECH01000201.1 GCA_007694125.1 Leptolyngbya sp. DLM2.Bin15 | reverse complement strand
CAGGTAGCTACACTACTTCCAGTATGCCAAAGAGTTTTAAAACACGCCCTAGTAAACTCTATTATTGCAGGCGATCGCTATTCTTTGTCCGGATGCTTCACGTAGATTTCATCAGTTAGAAATGATTCATCAAGACCTGATGAACCTTTCCTCTCTTCTTCATGTAACGTGATGGAGAATCAGGACGTGATGGGGAATAGGGATTGCGGGTGGGCGGACATGGCTCAACCGGGCTAAGGTTTGGTGGGCATGAGCGAGCGATGGGGGGACTTGTTCTGTAGCCCCGTGAGGGCTGCTGGGAGAGAAGGTCAATGCCTCGTCAACCCCTAAAGCAAATGCCCCCTCAACTGTGGCGAGCACAGGAGGAGGCATTTGGGATCATGAAGGCTAGCGTTAGCCTGATAAATCTTGGCTGAACCGTTGACGGACGCTCTGCGTTGATCGTTTGAGCGATATGCCAGGACGTCGCAATGTTGACTAAAGAGCTTGGCGAGATACGATTTTTTCAAAGGTAGCCTGGGTCTGGTGCAAAAGCTGCCCGCGGCTATCGGCCATGTGAGTGAGGGTAGGAACTAAGTTGCGAGCCTGCAGCGCCATATGAAGTTGCAGATGGGCGACATACTCGCTGAAATCTTCTCTGGACGTACCTTCTACTTGAGAATTAATCGATGACATCGAAGCTTTCTACCTCTTGAGCCTGCAATCAACAGTGTTAAGACTGAGCGGAAGGGAACAGTGGCGTTATCGTGGTTGACCCATCAGCGAACGCTAGACCATGCAACCATGTCTAAGTCCATGGTGGATCTGGGATAACCGTTTGGGTAACCAACGTTACCGTAACTGCCCGAATGAACTTGGTATGAAACCCAAAGTTCTTTAATCAATGCTATCGAAGTTACCACGGTGTTATGGACTTCAAGTGAACCTCGCAATGAAGTGTAACCAAGATGCTGGTCAATGTTGCAATTTGTAAAAAATCGGCAGCTAGGACACGGGTTCTAGGTCGAAAAAGGTTTCAAAGATGCGATCGCCCACTTGGTTGATGTGGGATTGCAGATTGTCTAAAAATTCGTGCAGCCCCTTTTCCATGATTTCGTCCATGGTCAGGTAGTCCAGCTCCGATCGCAGTTTGCCGAGGGCCCGTTCCGACGAGTTGCGCCAGGTGTCTGCTGGATAGCCGGTGATGTGGTGGAGCGATCGCTCTGCCTGGATCAAGCAAAATTGGATAGAGCGGGGAAATTGGCGATCGAGGATGAGGAATTCTGCCACCTCGCGAGGGTTAATCCGCTGCTGCCGCTTGCGGTACATTTCATAGGCGCTGGCTGATTTGAGCAGGGCAATCCACTGCAGTTCATCTAGGGTGGTGCCTACGTCATGGATGGACGGCAGCAGGATGAAGTATTTCACGTCTAGAATCCGGGCGGTTTTGTCGGCCCGTTCCAGCAGCCGTCCCACCTGCCCAAAGTGCCAGCCTTCGTTGTGGGACATGGTGGCATCCATGACGCCGGAAAAGAGGTGGCTGGCCATTTTCACCTCTGCAAAGAAGCTAGAGAGGTCTGCTAGGGATTTGGCCTTGGAGACATCCTGCACCATCAGGTGAAACGAGTTCACCTGCTCCCACATTTCTGAGGAGATGATTTCCCGCACCGATCGGGCATTTTCCCGCGCTGCCCGCAGGCAGGAGGCGATGGAGTTGGGATATTGGTCATCAAAGGTGAGGAACTGAATGACGTTTTCTGCGGTGGCTTCTCCATAGCGCTTCTCAAATTCCTGGAGATCACCGGTGGTAATAATCAGCGGTCGCCATTGCTGACGAATGCCTAGGGGATTATCCAGCAGCAGATTTAGGTTGACGTCGATAAACCGAGCGACATTTTCGGCTCGCTCAACATAGCGGTTGAGCCAATAGATGGAATCAGCGACGCGACTCAGCATAGAACGTTAGGAAGGTAGGTTAACGGGGGGCGATCGCTCTGGGGCGGGTCTAGTTTTGGCTTTGGCTTTGACTCTCATCCTGGTCTGCAATCACCCAGGTGTCTTTACTGCCGCCACCCTGGGATGAATTGACCACTAGGGAGCCTCGTCTCAGGGCGACGCGGGTCAAGCCGCCGGGACTCACGTGAATGTCTTTGCCGTTGAGGATATAGGGCCGCAGATCCACGTGGCAACCGCAGACCTCATCGTCTAGCAGGGTGGGCACCCGTGAGAGGCAGAGAGTCGGTTGGGCGATATATTTGCGCGGGTTGGCGGCAATGCGTCCAGCAAAGTCAACCCGTTCTGCCTCGGTGGCATGGGGGCCAACTAACATGCCATAGCCGCCGGATTCATCCGCCGCTTTTACCACCAGCTTGTCGAGATTGTCCAGCACATACTGCTGCTGACTGGGTTCCCAACAGAGGTAGGTGGGCACATTGGCCAGCAGTTGATCTTCGCCGAGGTAGTAGCGAATCATCTCGGGCACGTAGGCATAGATCACCTTATCGTCGGCAACCCCGGTGCCGGGGGCATTGGCGATCGCCACCCGCCCAGCCCGATAGACCTCCATCAGCCCTGGAACGCCCAGCATCGAATCGGAGCGAAAGGCTAGGGGATCAATGAATTCGTCATCAATGCGGCGGTAGACCACATCAACGCGTTTCAGCCCCTTGGTGGTTTTCATCTTCAGGTAGCCGTCCGCGACGACCAGATCCTTCCCTTGTACCAGCTCCACACCCATTTGCTGGGCCAGGAAGGAATGTTCAAAGTAGGCAGAGTTGTAGACCCCTGGCGTGAGCAGCACAACGGTGGGGCCAGGCAGACCGGAGGGCGCTAGGTTGAGCAAGGTCTCTAGGAGTTTGCTGGCATAGTCGTCTACGGGCTGAATGTTGAGGGTGCTGAACACTTGGGGAAAGGTGCTCTTCATCACCCGGCGGTTTTCCAGGACGTAGGACACTCCTGAGGGGCAGCGCAGGTTATCTTCTAGCACATACCAGCGGCCATCGCGATCGCGCACTAGGTCGGTGCCGGTGATGTGGCACCAAATGCCTTGGGGTGGCTTCAAGCCGATGCAGGATTTGAGAAAGCCGGTGGCCGACTCGATTAATTCGCCGGGAATGATGCCATCTTTGATGATCTTCTGATCGCCGTAGATGTCATCTAAAAATAGATTGAGAGCGGTGATGCGCTGCTTGAGCCCTTTCTCTAGCTCCGCCCATTCCTGGGCTGCGACAATCCGGGGAATGATATCAAAGGGCCAGATGCGCTCTGTTCCCTGGTTATCGCTATACACATTGAAGGTCACCCCCATTTTGAAGAGGGTGTTTTGCGCCACTTTTTGCCGCTGCTGAATTTCCTGCATGGAGAGCGATCGCAATCGCTCAATCAACAGCTTGGCCTCATCCCGAGGCTGCCCTTTGGCGGCAAATAGCTCGTCGTAGAAATCCCCTGGATCGTACTGATCAAACTGCACAGCCTGCACGGTTTAGTCCCCAATCGATTACGGTCAAAGAACTCACGCCGCTGTCTTGAACTCTAGGAACAAGCTTCAGAAAACACCAAGGTTGGATGCTTTTAGGTAAGCGCGCAAGTCCGATGTGATTTAGTATCCATCTATTCAATAGAGGCTGAGAAGTGCGGTTGGCTG
Source organism: Leptolyngbya sp. DLM2.Bin15 (assembly GCA_007694125.1). Taxonomy (GTDB): domain Bacteria; phylum Cyanobacteriota; class Cyanobacteriia; order RECH01; family RECH01; genus RECH01. Next base: position 9,063 of record RECH01000201.1, on the reverse strand, counting down.
TAGCAAGGGATACGAAGTGCTATGACCTGATAGAGTTCAACAGGTGGACTCAACGCTTGCGGGGACTGGGCTAAGCTGGATTTTGATCTCTCGTATAGAAAGCAGCAAAACCGTCGGCGATCGCGGCTTTTGTTCCTCAGATCCCCAAGATTGGGTTAATAAAAACTTAACCTGAGAGCTAGGTGGAAGCTAGGTGGACTGTTCTTGGACTAAGACGTAGGGCTGCACAATCAGGGTGGTAAATCGGCGAGAGCGATCGCGCTCCCAGTCGGCCAGTTGTTCCACCGTCGGCTTGCCAATCATCTGCTCACTAATCCAGCGCTGCACCAGTTGCACCTGATCATGGGCGATCGCCATCCCCACATCGACCAGATCGAGACCACTGCCGACGATCACAATGGCATCACGATGCACATGGGGCACCAGCCAATCCCATTCGGCTTCGTCTAGGGTTTCGGTGAGTTGGACGCGTAAATCTTGCATAGGTTCAATGGGTCTAACAGCTTGCTGGTTCAGCAGGATTTTAGTGTATCGCGGTTTGTTCCTAGGGGCGATCGGGGCGGTGTGATCCCATGCCTAGCGGCCGCGATCGTGGAGATCGTGGATAGCGTTGGCACATTGCTGGGTAATGGCCTGCAGTTCCTCGCGGCGGGTGGAGGTGGGGGGAGAAATCAACTCGCCAATCCGCACGGTCACCGGCACGGGGCGGGGAAAAGGGTTTTTCTTCGTGAGAATTGCCTGGGTGCCCCAGAGGCTCACGGGCAGCAGCGGCACTTGGGCATGGGCCGCAATCAGGGCCGCTCCTAGCTTGGGGGAGGGAATGCGGGCGTCGGGGGTGCGGGTACCCTGGAGGAAAATGCCCACGCTCCAGCCTTGGTCAAGCTGCTGTAGGGCGGCGCGAATGGCACTGCGATCCGCGGCTCCCCGCTTGACTGGATAGGCTCCATAGAGGCGAATCGCCTGGCGCAGCACCGGCACCCGAAACAGCTCTTGCTTGGCCATGAAGGAAACGGGGCGACCCACGCAGTTGGAGACAATGGGCGGATCAAAGTCGCTGGCGTGATTGGTGACCACAATCAGCGGCCCATGCATGGGCACTTGGTCGGCTCCGTAGATGCGACCGCGAAAGTAGAGGTGCAGCATGGGGCTCACCACCGACCACTTGAAGAGGTGATAGAGCAACAGACTGGCGAAAGGTTCGCGATCGCGACTCATGGCGGCTGTCTCCTACTCGGCTGCCAAATCTGCCAGGGTGCTGACATTTTCAAGGGCAATGCCCGAGCAGGTGCGTTTGATCAGGCCGGTCAACACTTTGCCGGGGCCCACTTCCACCACGCGCTCAATGCCTTCTTCTGGTAGTTGCAACGAAATTTCTCGCCAGCGCACCGAGCCGGTCATTTGCCGAATCAGCCGATCCTTGAGCACCGCGCCCTCCACCGTTGGCGTGGGGTCTACGTTCGACAACACCGGCACCGTAGCGCTTTGGAAGGTCACCGCATCTAGGAGCGGCTGGAAGGCGGCGGCAGCATCGGCCATCATCGGCGAATGGAAGGCACCGCTGACGTTGAGGGGAATGGCTCGCTTCGACTTGATGGCGGCCATCACGGCGTTTACGCCATCGGGAGTACCCGAAATCACCACCTGTCCGGCGTTATTATCGTTGGCCAAGACCACGTCCGACCGTTCCTGAAGCTGTTGGTCGAGCTGATCGCGATCGCAGCCAATCAAGGCCGCCATCATGCCATCGGATGCCTGGCTCATCAGCTCTGCCCGCCGCTGCACCAGCCGCAATCCGGCTTCAAACTCAAACACACCGGCGGCATAGAGGGCCACATATTCTCCCAGGCTATGGCCGGCTACGAGATCGGGCTGCTGACCTTGGGCTCGTAGTTCATCTACCAACAGGCTTTCCACGGTATACAGGCAGGGTTGGGTGTAGAGGGTATTGGAGACCTTATCGTCGTCGCTCTGACAGATCTCTGGCACCGACCAGCCGAGGATCTGGGCCGCCTGCTGCAGCCGATCCTGTGCAGCGGGTCGCTCGAATAGATCGCTGCCCATGCCGATCGCCTGGGAGCCTTGCCCCGGAAATACCCATGCCGTCTTAACCATACCCTTGACTTGCCTTTCTTGATTCTGATTGTGTTCCCATGATCTCATCAATGGGGCACCTCGACTAGGCAGCGGTTGGTTACGCCTCGGGATCATGGCTGGGAGCGATCGCCCTTAATGAGCCTAGTACTCTGAGGCGGAAGTGACCCGCCTATGTGCTGAGGCGGGAAACCTCATATGTCCTGGATTCCTTGTCGTTCTTCTGTCTTCGTTCTTCTGTTTTCGTTCTTCTGTCCGGCACTAGGTCTAGCGATCGCTCTGTCCCCATTGGAAAATGGCCGCCCCCCAGGTGAGACCAGCCCCAAAGCCCGACGCAGCAATCACATCACCGGGTTTAATATGTCCCTGCCGTACCCATTCGTCTAGGGCGATGGGAATGGAGGCCGCCGACGTATTGCCGTAGGAGGCCATGTTGCTAATGACCCGATCGCTGGGGATACTCAAGCGCTGGGCAACGGCATCCAAAATGCGTTGATTGGCTTGGTGTAGCAGCAGCCAGTCCACTTGATCCGTGGTCATACCAGCCCGGAACAAGGCTTTCTCGATCACCTCAGGGACGCGCTTCACGGCAAAGCGATAGACCTCTTGCCCACTCATGGCGATGGGTTGGTAGGTGCCTTGCTGGACGGCAATGTCTGGGGTGAGCGATCGCTCTGCACCCTGGAACGGCAGCGTCAGACAGCTATTCTGACGCCCATCGCTATGCAGGTCAAACCCTAGGAGGCGATCGCTGGTGTCGCTGGCCTGCATGACCACGGCCCCGGCCCCATCGCCAAACAGGACACAGGTACGGCGATCGTTCCAATCAATCCAGCGTGACAGCACATCTGCACCAATCACCAACACCGTGCGGTATGCGCCGGTGCGAATGAACTGAGAGGCGGTGACCAGGGCAAACAAAAAGCCAGAGCAGGCCGCCGTTAGGTCAAACCCCACGGCTTTGATGGCACCCAGCTCCGCCTGAATGAGGCTAGCGGTGCCAAAGAGATCATCGGGGGTGGAGGTGGCTAGGATAATCAAATCCAAGTCTTCCGCCGCTACCCCAGCCATCTCTAGAGCTGCCTTGCCCGCCTGAGCAGAAATGCCAGTCAGAGCGCGATCGCCTTGAGCCAAACGCCGTTGACGAATGCCCGTGCGGCTGGCAATCCACTCATCGGACGTATCAACAACGTGGCTGAGCCCCTGATTGTCTAACACCGTATCGGGCGCTGCCGAGCCGCACCCAATGATGGCGACTCCTCTACCGATATCTTGCTGCATTACTCAACACTCTCTGTGGTATCAGACTGCCGGGACAGGGAGCGCTGCCCGTCCACGTCGGCGATCGCATCCTGATACTGAGATTGAATACGCTCCAGCACCTGATGATCAACGGCTTCCTTGGCCAAACGAATCGCATTAAACACCGACGGCGCTTGAGAGCTACCGTGGCTAATAATGCAAATGCCATTCACCCCTAGCAACAGCCCGCCGCCGTGCTCAGCATGGTCAATGCGTTGCTTAATCCGGCGGAGGTTGGGCTTGAGTAAGCTGACGCCGACCTTGCCGTGCAGCCCGCGAGGTAGCTCATCTCGCATGATTTGCAAGAGCACCTCAGCGATCGCCTCGGCAAACTTCAGCAGCACATTGCCAACGAAGCCATCACAGACAATGACGTCAAACTCACCCGAAAGCACGTCGCGCCCTTCGGCATTCCCCACAAAGTCAATGCGGGAATTGTCCTGCAACATTTGGTGGGTGCGAACGGCTAGGTCATTCCCCTTCGACGATTCCTCGCCGATGTTGAGGAGCCCAACCTTAGGGTGGTCAATCCCCAGTGCGTACTGGGAATAGATGCCGCCCATCACCGCAAATTGTTCGAGGAAGCGAGGCCGGCAGTCTACATTGGCTCCAACGTCCAAAATCACCACCGACTTGCCTGGTGTCAGGGTGGGGAAGATAGCCCCAATGGCTGGCCGGTCAATGCCCGGCAGCCGCCCTAACCGCAATAGCGCCGCCGCCATCGCTGCACCAGAATGCCCCGCCGAGACCACCCCGTCGGCACGCTTCTGCTTGACCAAATCCATCGCCACGTTGATCGACGCTTGGGGCTTTCGCCGTAACGCCGTTAGCGGCTCCTCATGCATCTCGATCGTCCCTTCTGCCGGGACAACCTCCAGATGTGACGAGGAACCATGACGGTGAATCTCTTCTCGAATCTGTTGCGGATCGCCCACAAGCAGAATATCCACATCTAGTTCTTCCTGCGCTCTAAGTGCGCCTGCGACGATTTCAGCCGGGGCATGGTCCCCGCCCATCGCATCCACTGCAATCCGTGCCCGATTGGATCCCATCGATCGAAGTTTGTAGAAACCTAAAAAATTTTATCAGATGGCCTAGTACTGAAGGGCCGAATCCGGGCAGATGAGATAGATTATTCCCCTTCTCCGGGTTCAGTAATGCGCTGAAAAAGATACCCCGTGCCCCGGGCGGTCAAAATGAGCTCCGGGTTACTCGGGTCATCCTCCAGTTTGGCACGCAGCCGGGAAATATGAACATCGACTACGCGAGTATCCACATGACGCTCGGGGGTATATCCCCAAACTTCCTGCAAAATTTCGGATCGTGAGAAGGGTTCTCCCGATCGCCCTACGAGTAATTCCAGCAGGCTGAACTCCATGCCAGTCAAGCGGATGCGCTCATCGCCTTTGTAGACTTGGCGCTTGTTGGTGTCAATACGAATGTTGTTAATTTGGATGACCCCAGAACTAGGAATTCCGGTGGTACCAACTTTTTCAACCCGCCGCAGAACGGAGCGAATCCGCGCCTCTAGCTCCTTAGGCGAAAATGGTTTGACGACATAATCATCGGCTCCTAGCTCTAGACCGGTGATCCGATCGGCCACATCACCCAGGGCTGTGAGCATGATAATCGGCACGTCTGATTCCTTGCGCAGTTCTTGGCAAACGCCATAGCCATCGAGTTTGGGCATCATGACATCCAGCACGACCAGGTCTGGGGCCGCGGTGCGAAAGGTGTCTAGGGCTTCTTCGCCGTCTGCTGCTGTGACCACGTCGTAGCCGATCATCGATAGGCGAGTTTCTAGAATTCGTCGAATGCTCGCTTCATCGTCAACAACAAGTATTTTTTCTTTGTGATTTTCCAACTGACTCAACACTCCTTGAAACGACTAGCGTGTAGTCGTTAATTTTCTACACATTATCATGAAGAATAATAGCGTATGTTCTGGCTAGAAATAGCCGAAATTCCCATTGTTGTTACATTTCAACGTTTCTTAATATTCAACTTTACGCATACAAACATAGAGATAATCCTAGGATTTCTCCTGCTAGAAGTTTTGCTATTTTTCTGACTTGGTCAGGATGAATCGATGGTAACTCAGTCTGTCTGATTGGTCGCTTGTCGGTTTGTAACGCCATACTAAAAAGTGCTGGGTGATCCGGCAACGTCCCCTAGGCCAACTCCTATGTCAAAATCTCGAACTCAGTATGTCTGCCAAGAATGTGGCGCTGAATCGGCTCAGTTGTTCGGCAAGTGCCCCTTTTGTGGTAGCTGGAACTCGATGGTGGAGCAGGTGGCACCCTCCAGTACGTCCGCGGCTGCCAGCCGGCCGGCGGCGAGTGCGATCGCTGTGGGCACACCACCCAAGGCGGTGGCCTCCCTGACGCTTCCCCAAATTTCCGACCATCCCCAGGCGCGGCTGCCGTCGGGCTATGGCGAGCTGGATCGGGTCTTGGGCGGCGGCATTGTGCCGGGTTCTTTGGTGTTAATTGGCGGCGATCCGGGCATTGGTAAGTCAACCCTTTTGCTGCAGGTGGCCAACCAAGTGGCGCGGCAGCAGCGGGTGCTCTACGTTTGCGCCGAGGAGTCAGGGCAACAGGTGAAGCTGCGATCGCAACGGCTGGGGGTGGGTCAGCCCCAGGATGATCACACGGATCCGCCAGACTTGTACCTGCTGCCGGAGATTGACCTTGAGGCCATTTTGGCAGAATTAACCTCCCTTAAGCCGCAGGTGGCGGTGATTGACAGTATTCAAGCTATTTACTACCGCGCCCTGAACTCTGCACCGGGCTCGGTGTCCCAAGTGCGGGAATGTACCACCGCGTTGATGCAATTGGCCAAGCGCCAGAACATCAGCTTGTTTATTGTGGGCCATGTCACCAAAGATGGGGCGATCGCTGGCCCGAAGGTGTTGGAGCATTTGGTAGATACGGTGCTGTACTTTGAGGGCGATCGCTTTGCCAGCCACCGACTGCTGCGGGCGGTGAAAAATCGGTTTGGGGCCACCCATGAAATTGGCATTTTTGAAATGGTGGATCGGGGGTTGGCCGAGGTGCTGAATCCGTCGGCGCTCTTTTTGGGCACGCGCCAAGAAGCCGTGCCGGGCACCTGTACGATTGTGGCCTGTGAAGGCACGCGCCCCTTGGTGATCGAGCTGCAGGCGCTGGTCAGTCCCACCAGCTATCCCTCCCCTCGCCGGTCGGCCACGGGCATTGAATACAGCCGTCTGCTGCAAATTTTGGCGGTGCTGGAAAAACGGGTGGGTATTCCCCTGTCGAAGCTGGATGCCTACGTGGCCTCCTCGGGCGGGTTGACGGTGGGAGAACCGGCGGCGGATTTAGGGGTGGCGATCGCTGTGGCGGCTAGTTTCCGCGATCGCATTGTCGATCCCAACACGGTTTTGATTGGTGAGGTGGGCTTGGGCGGCCAGGTGCGGCCCATTTCGCAGATGGAAATTCGCCTGAAGGAGGCGGCCAAGCTAGGGTTTCAGCGGGCCATTGTGCCCAAGGGAACCACGGTTCCTAAGCTAGACTTGGAGGTCATTCCCGTGGGGCGTGTGGTGGATGCGATCGCCACCGCCCTCTTGCCCAACGATAGTGCTGCGACTGCGACCCCAGAACCAGACGCCTAGGAACCTCGTTGTAGCGCCTTCAACCTCACCAGGAGATGATCCCAGATCAGCATTGTGACTAATTTTCAGCAATACCATATTCCGTCCCCAAGGATCGATAGAATTTGAATATCTGGGGCGATCGCACCTGTCAATGTATGGACTGTTCTTGGGGCAATCAGAACGTTCCTTGCAACCTTCCGAATTCAGATCGGCTGCCCTCGTCCCTGGGTCATGGGGTGAGGGGCGATAGGTTCTAGACCAAACCCATCATCAGGGTCAGCGCATCCATCATCATGAACAACTAAGACAAAAGATTTCACGCTAGGTTGCTTCCGCTTCCGTCAGGCATTTGCGCCTGCCTCGTTTTGTCTCGCACCCAAGCTCTCAAGAGCCGCTACCTGTCGCCCGCACCCCAACCCCCTTGCCCAACCGGGCAGAGACGTTGAGTCGAACGATTCTGGAGCCCTTGACATCAGAGCATGGGTCTAACATCTGCTGACTTCGTTTCGTAGGCCTCTCAATCCAATGGGAAACCTTGATCGGGCAACTCTCTATGCCACGTTAGGTGATCTACCCCTCCATGATTTTCAGGTCAACCTCAACACCTCGGGTTTGGTGATTGCCAAGCAATTTGAGCAACGTCCTAATTTGCCCGGTGTGGTGATCATGAGCGAGACCAAGATGGTTGGCGTCATTTCTCGGCGGCGATTTCACGAGCAAATGAGCAAACCGGCCCAGCAAAAAACGTTTCTAGAACAGCCCATTCAGATGTTGTTAGAGGCGGAGCTAAAGCGTCGTAAGGCCCGTTCGCTGATCTTGCTGGATACGGAACCGATTGACCTATCCGCCCGCACGGCCTTGAATCGCCCAGCGGAGGAGGTGTACGAGCCAATTATTGTGATGTTTCAAGATCACAGCATTCCGGAGGTGCAGGCGTATTTTTTGCTGGACATGTACACGCTGTTGCAGGCGCAGTCGCAAATTCTCATGGTGATCAATCAGGAGATGAGCCAGCAGCGCGCCATTTTGGAAGAAAAGCAGCAGCAGGTGCAGGAGGAGCAACGCAAGGTTGAGGAATATACCCAGTTGCTGGAAGCCCACCAAGGCGTGATTCAAGAACGTAACTTGCTGCTGGAAACCCAGCAGGTTGAGCTGCTGGAGCAGGCCAGGGAAATTGCCCAGTTCAACAAGCGCTTCATGAGAATTGGGCAACTGCTCTCAGCGGAAGGCCAGCAGACCTTTCAGGCCACCTTTGCCGGGGTGAATGCCATTTGCCATAATACAACGCAAATTGTGGGCATTGGGCGATCGCTCACCGATGAACTGCATACGATTCAAGACACGTCCCAACTGATTGCTAAGGTGAGCCAGCAGGTGCGGCATTTGTCCGTCCAAGCTGCCATTGTCGCCAACCATGTGGGGGTGGAGATGGCGGGATTCAGCCATATTACCGCTGAGATTGGCAAGCTGGTGAATCAAACCCTGGATGCCGGACGACAGATGGATCGTTTAGCCAGCCGCTTCCATAGCCGCGTGCAGGCGCTGACTGACTCGGCCCAGTCGGGCACCACGGTGGCGCAGTCGCTGCTGCAGAAAATTGAACAGGCTCAAATAGCTCTAACGGAGCTCGAAATGCTGGTGCAGGGCCCCATCCAATCTCTGACGGAGACCGACTCATCCTTAACCCTGGGGCTCTCGCCCAATATCCAAGACGCGACCCAGGAGTTGATGCAAAAAATTGCCACAGCGGAAGCCACGGTGACGGATTTAGAGCAGTTTCTGCATCGCCGTGATTCGGAACCCTTGATTCAAAAAATTAAGCGAGCGCTAGAACAAAATCGCCATAACCTGTCCCCATAGGGTCAGCTTTGCCCACCAGCTCTGCCGTAGACTTGCCCTGCTCCCTGAACAGGAGCTAGGGATGACCTGCATTCTTTAGCCAGCGGGACTAGACCAATTCTTGGATTGCCCGGTACATTTTGCCCTCACCCTAAATCCCTCTCCCACAGAGCAAGGGACTTTGAGGCATCTTAAAGTATGTAGCGACATTTTGAAGG
>RECH01000280.1 GCA_007694125.1 Leptolyngbya sp. DLM2.Bin15 | reverse complement strand
ACCCCTTTAACACTGGATGATGGCACCGTCATTTACATCGAGGTGACCGACGGCATAGACAATCTTCCTGCAGAGATGCCTGAGGCACCTGAAGAACCAACCCGCACCGCCAAAGGGGCCAGCGAACAAGTCATGCGGCGTTTTCAGGCAATGCAGAGTAGCATTCGTGCCTACACTATCTACACCCTTAACGCGTTTAAACAGATGGCCGGAGCTAACGTCGATAAGGTGACGCTCGAATTTGGCATGAAAGTAGCTGGGGAAATCGGAGTTCCTTATATCACCAAGGGCACGACGGATGCAAATCTCAAGATTACGGTGGAATGTTCATTTCCCAAGGATTCCAAGGACTAGAGTACCTTTACCCACACCGTAATTCTGCGCGTGATATTCCTAACATCTAGACCATCACTCGTCCTAACCTGCCTCTGAAAAATCACATTCAAGGCATCGCTTGGCTCCAAAAGATCGTCAATATGCCTTTGAGGAGTAGGTCTCTAGGTTGATGCCTTTTGTCCCCGAGCAGCGTAAGCTTAGGTAGATTCAACTTAGTGAGTATTCATACTTAAAGACTATGTTAGCGAAACGAAGAGGCCATGTTGCCTTAATTTCCGTCCATGCTGATCCAGCGACGTTGGCAACAAACGGTATCGCTAGTGTTCAGAGTGCTTATGTAAAAAAGCTGGGTGAAGGATTAGCCAAAGTGGGTTGGCAGGTGGATATGTTCACTCGGTATACCGACCCAGAACAGCTTGCCGAGGTTGATCATCTCGATGGATGTCGCACCATTCGACTCATGGCAGGAGAAGCAGCGCCCTTGTCTGCTGATGAAACCTATCAAGCACTGCCAGACTTTGTCAAAGCATTTATTCAATACCAAAGCAAATCGGGTATTCTCTACCCGCTGATTCACACGAACTCCTGGCTATCGGGCTGGGTCGGGCTAGAGCTTAAACAACGCCAGCTCATTAAATTAATTCACACGCACCATGCCCTAGGAAGCGATCGCTATCATGATGCGACGACAGTACCTATGTTGGCCAGTGCCCAAATTAATACCGAAAAAGCCTGTCAAGAAGCAGCCGATCAAGTGATTGCCCTTCATCCCGAAGGAGAATCATCCTACCATGGAGCGATCGCCTCGGATGGAGCTGCGACAGTCGATGAACTGGATGTGATTTACCGTTCCCTGCTCCACCAACTTCACTGCGAGTTTTTCGCCGTCCAATCCGTTAGCTAATACGGGCAGCATCCAAGATCTCTGTCCTGTTCAACCTCGATCGTGATCAGGCAAATCCTGGGAGAGAGGTTCTGGATGCTGTACTACTTCTGGCTCAAAAACTTCTAGCACCTCATCCTCCTGCATGGGAGGTTCTAGGGCTTCTTCCTGAGACTGGGGAAGCGATCGCAAATCGGGTAGTTCCACCAACTCTTCGTCCTGAGGATCTTGGAGATCGAGGGGGATAGACAGCGGTTCAGGCTGATCAATCCAACAACTAGCCACCGGTAGCGTTTCTTCCAGATCGTCCAGCGGCCGAGGAATAATCATCACGGCATGAAGTTCACCGATGCGCTCCGCCTCATGCATCCCAGCTTCCACCGCCACCGCCACATCTGCCACCCGGCCCCGAATAATGGCCGTACAGAGCCCTGCCCCCACCATTTCGTAGGAAGCAAGCTGCACATCCGCCGCCTTGAGCATGGCATCGCAGGCTCCTACCATGGCTGGAAAGCCTCGGGTTTCCAGCAAGCCAATCGCTTGATGACTCAGCCGGTTATACCCACGCCCCTCCACGATGCTGGCTAGACGACTGCCAATGGGCAACACGGCATCAAGATTAGGCAACGGTCGAGAAATCACCAGCTTTGAAATGAACTGGCCAAATTGCTCCGCCGTTTCAGCGCCAGCCTCCACCGCAATGCGCACGTCCGATAGATTGCCTCGCACCACCGCCGTGCAGTAGCCGCTGCCAATTTTTTCATAACCCACAAGCCGCACACCAGACGACTTGAGCATCATATCGGCGGTGCCTACGATCGCTGGAAAGCTGCGGGTCGAAACCAATCCAAGCGCCTGATCTCGGAAGTCGATCGATCGCCCGGCCCCTTGAATAAATTTCGATGGTGGATTACGAAGCTCCATGATTGCCCTCGTGCGTCCTGTGGTTGAGCATCTACACCGCGTGCTGAACCATAATAGATGATGATACGAGCGTCGGATCCTCACCATCCACGATTGAGCCACGACCGGATTGAGTCACGACATGAGGCAAGCGCTCGTTTCTGGGACTGTTCTTGCTTTTTCTAGCAAGGTCAACCCGCCAGAAACGGCTGAACCAACATAGACTAACCCGACGACATATGTTGCTTAGCTCTATCTTAGCCTGCTATTCAAAACTATCTCGCAGATTCATGGCTGTGCCCTACGAGTCAGGCTTATTCGGCTCGTCCGAGTCTGATTGCAGCGCTTGCCGATGGGGGAACAGCATACCCATCAAGCGATCGAGCGACGCTTGCCCATAGACGGGGGTCTGCATCGTCGGCTGGGAGATGAGCTGGGACGACTGGGAATCATCATCGGAGCGATCGCCCCCCGTTGCACCGTTCTCCGATGCGTTGGTTGCCGATGCATGGGTCTTAGATGGTTCTGGGGATAGCTCTGGTGCGGCAGCCCCCAGATTAGAGACACTGCTTTCGTCTTCCCAAGGATCCGCACTGAGCTCTCGATCAGTCAGGGTTACCGCCCTAAACTGTGTCTCACTTACGGTATGCTCCACGATCTGCTCTACAACCTGCTCCAAGGTCTGGTCTACCGCCTGCGGTAAGGCGGTCACAGGGCTAGATACAAATGATGGTGCTCCAACCTGGGCCACCGCTTGACGGCCCATCTGCCCCATGAGCGTTCCCGCCGGTACCACAGTCCCTGCCGCCACATCACAGGCAAAAATGGTCACCCCTGAGCCAAGGCAGGCATGTTGCCCCACGCGCCCCGCACCCACCACCAACACCTGCAACCCCAGAATTGCTCCCTGTTCAATATGCACCGTGCCCTGGTAGGCATGAAGCACCGAACCCATACCAATACACACTCCCGCTTCAATGACAATGCGACATCCTGGATCAGCCTGAAGCACCACGCCAGGAGCGATCGCTGTTCCAGGATGCAGGGTCACATCGCCACTGAGGATGAAATGGGTGTCATTGGTGGGTGGCAGGAGTGGCAAACTCATGGACTCAGTTCGTTGGGGAAACCAGGAACGTGAAACAATTTGATCGATGAAAACTGCATCATCTAGAAGCAGACGTGGTCACCTAAGCAGAGCGATGCCCCTAGACGTCAACACCTAGCTTCCTCTTGTCTCACAGATCTGGCACAGGATACTGGATCAACGGATTGAACCAAGTCTGACCTGGCGGCTCAGCATCATCGTTAAACCACCAGGTTCTAGACGTCATTCAGAGGTCAGCTATGGACGCTGAACCATGATCTCAGCAACCCGTTTCTTAGACTTGGTATCAATCCCAATCAGGCGAACATATTCACCTTGATGCTCCGCCATGCAGGCAGACAGGGCTGACATTACATCATCAGGACGGGTAGATTGAACTGGCGCGCAGTTCTTCCACGTGCCCGTGCGGAAGCGCCGAGCATCCACATGCTCCATGCCAATTCGATAGCCCTGGGACAGCAACTGCCGCACCTGATCCGCCACATCAGCACCTACGGATGTTGACGACGACCGCGATGCCGAGCTATTGGAAGACGAGGAGGATCGGGTCGTATAGCTGCTGCTGCTCGATGCAGAAGCCTTGGGAGCGCTATCGCCTGGCCGTTGAATCATCACCTCTGCCACCCGGCGGCGCGACCGAGTATCAATACCAATCATCCGCACATATTCCCCAGCATGTTCGACCATGCAGGCGTTCAATGCGGCGATCACATCGTTAGGACGAGTAGCTTCAATGGGCGAGCAGCTTTTCCACGTTCCTGTACGGAAGCGGCGAGCGTCTACATGCTCTGTGCCAATCTGATAGCCCTGGGACAAGAGTTGATGGACTTGATCGGCCACTTCACGGCTCAGGCCCGCACTGCTTGCGGAGGGTGCCGATGCATAGCTGGCACCGTTGCTGCGCTGTCCGCCGCTGGCAACCGACTTCGGTGCCTCACCGGGGCGCTGCACCACCGTTTCCAAAACCCGTCGCCGAGATTGGGTATCAATGCCAATCAGACGTACATATTCCCCAGCATGGTCTGCCATACAGGCTTCCAAGCCAGCCATCACCTCATTCAAGCGCGTAGACTGAATGGGGGCGCAGCTCTTCCACGTGCCGGTGCGGAAACGGCGAGCATCCACATGCTCCATACCAATCCGGTAGCCCTGGGATAGGAGCTGACGCACCTGCTCAGCAATATCGCCAGAGACGGGCGCGGAAGGCTGAGAAGCGATCGCCTGCCCAGACTGATAGGGCGAATAGTTGGAGGTGGAGCGACGATCTTGGGAAGGGGCGGAGTTGCCATTGCGATCGCCCGGCCGCTGCAACATCACCTCTGCCACTCGCCGCTTGGAGCCTGTATCCACGCCAATCATGCGAACATACTCTTGGCTATGCTCATCCAAACACCGCTCTAGGGCAGCAATCACCTCCGATCGCTGTCCGGCAGAAATCGACGGCCCTGTCTTCCACGAACTAATCCGATATCGACGCGCATCGGCAAACTCAGTGCTAATGCGATAGCCCTGAGTCAACAGTTGATGCACCTGCTCTACTACTTCTGGACTCAATTTCATACGTTGTACCTGCCCATCGCTATCATTGACCCTGTCAGCACTATCACCACTTGCTTGGTATACCTGCTCTAACTCACGGCGCAGGGTAGATACCTGCACGGCTTTCTCCGCTTGATGGGGATGCGATCGCACGGATTCATGGACACCCACCACATGTTGAACAAAGCGACTATCGGCTTCTTGCACATCCGGTAACTGATCGGCTTGCTGCTGAGTCGTGATCACAGAACCAGATGGCACAAATTTTCCTGGGGGAATTTCCACGTCTTGAATCAACACATGCATCATGATGATGCAGCCTTGACCAATGCGAGCATTGAACAGGGTGGAACGAAATCCGATAAAACAATCATCCCCAACATAGGCTGGGCCATGGATCAGCGCCATGTGAGTAAGGGTGACTCGTTGCCCAATCCAAACGGAGTAGGAGCGGTCATTATCTCCCACCACTTGACCCTGATCTAAGCCATGAATGACCGCACCATCTTGAACACGACTGCCCTCACCAATAAAAAATGGGTGCCCTTCATCCGCCCGGATGGAGGTCCCTGGAGCGACCACTACGCCAGCTCCAATACAAACATCACCAATGATATTGGCGAATGAATGAACGTAGGCCGTGTCGTGAATTTGAGGCTGTGCCAAACTTTTAGACCATGGTGTTGGGGGAGTAGCGGAGTAATGAGCTACCATAAGCATTCCCTTTTAAGCAATACAAACCAGTAAGCTAGGGCGATGCTTCCCTTGCCTAAACTCCAAACGGCAATCTCAACATCCCTAGCTGGATGCAGCGATCGCTGTCCTTTAGACTTCACCCCCAGCCCTTCATCCTAGAGCAAGGGCGACCACAAGCGATCGCCCTTCCATCTGCATCCTAGACGTCAGCGATCCGAGTCGCGTTTACTGTAAAACAAGCGATTGTCTAGGCTCACGGTATCGATAATGCCAATGACTAAGGCATCCAGTGGACGCGATTCGCTGCCGCTCACCTGTCGAGCAGCACTGCCTCGGCTCACCAACACCCATTCATCAACCCCAGCACCCACCGTATCTGCAGCCACCTCATACTCGGGTAACGGGTTTCCCTGTTCATCGAGCAATTGGAGCAACAAGAACTTGACCCCAGTTAAACTTGGATCTTTTTGAGTGCTGACGACCGTACCGCACACCTTCGCAATCTGCATCGAACCTCGGATCTTTTTGAGCGCTGACTACCATCCCACACACCTTAATAAGCTGTGTTAGGTCTATGGACGGTTCATCGGACGGATACCGGTGACGCTCTCCCGGAATGCTTCCACCGCTTCGGTGTAGCGAATCGGCAACACATACTCTAGGTTTTCGTGAGGACGAGCAATGATGTGGGTGGAGAGAACTTGACCGCCATTGACGCGCTTCACATTCTCGATACCGGCAGCCACAGACGCTTGCACTTCAGAGACGTCGCCCCGCACAATCACGGTCACGCGACCGCTACCAATCTTTTCGTAGCCCACCAAGGTGACCCGAGCAGCCTTGACCATCGCATCAGCGGCTTCCACAACAGCGGGGAAACCTAGCGTTTCTACCATTCCAACTGCAATTGACATGAGACCTTACTCCCTTCCAGTTAACGTAATAAACAAACTTTTGTATCGTGGCACTCGTTCCCTGCCTACCTTCAGAATGACACCTTAAGGCACATCTGGAGACAAACCAAGGGTGCTGATGCAAACACCAACAACGAGAATCTTTTAAGTCCGGAACTGCTCAACGGCTTCGGTATAGCGAATGGGCAGCACGTACTCTAAGTTCTCGTGGGGGCGAGCAATGATATGGGTGGAGAGAACTTCACCCCCATTGACCCGCTTTGTACAGTCAATCCCTGCTGATATAGACGCCTGTACTTCAGAGACATCGCCGCGCACAATGACGGTGACACGCCCACTGCCAATTTTTTCATAGCCGACTAGAGTGACACGCGCCGCTTTGACCATGGCATCAGCCGCTTCCACGACAGCGGGAAATCCCCTGGTTTCAATCATTCCGACTGCGATTGGCATCTCTTGTCTCCCACAAAGAAAACTGACAAAACTTCCAAAACTTTTTCTGACATCATCGACGGGATGGCCGATTTTAATTATTCAGAAAAGCACCTTAAAATTCCCAAGATTAAGAATACAGGTGGCGGATCAGGTTTGACAATATAAAGCAAAATGATTCTTGTTTATGCGAAAAATAATCCAGACTTATCATACAGCCATTCTTGGATGTACGAACCAGGGATGACCGGCAAAGCGATAGGGGGTAAGAGGGATCAATGCCTCGACAAACCGACCTTCTTTCGATAGAGCCATGGTCTGCCCAGTTGCATTGTTGATATCCCGCTGAATGCTAAACAGCACCTACCGCCTCAACAAGAAACCATGTTGAGTACATCTAACTGCTAGCCTAAGCAAAAGAAAACTAAAACTTAGGAATGACGGGTCAACGATCAAGCTTCACCGAAGACAGGCGAGGTTATGATGCTCACACATTCACACATTTAGATTGGGGGGCTTCGTATGATTGCGATCGCCCTGTCACCAGCCTTACTATCAAAACTGTCCAATTGTGAAGATTAAAGTCATCTAAGGTGCATGAAGCTCATTAGATGCATTTTATGCTCACCATTTCACCCAGCGATTAACGTCTGCCTTTATCATCTAAGCACTAATTGAACATCCTTTAAGGCAACTAACGATGAGAAGATGATCATTGGGAGGCAAGGACTCAACTCAATCTAAGAGGTGAAAAACCATTAGACGACATTTAACTCACAAGCTCCGATGATCTGCCTCTAATAGTACCAAGCCTCTGCCCCGGTTTCTTGCGTTCAAAAGTGGGTTCAACATTAGGTTAGATTGATTCATTGTTTGTTGCTTTTAGTTGTAAATCTATACAAATAAGCGATCGCTTCAGCTTAATAGTGTTAATAAATATATCTTTTCAGGGCTATGCCTCGACCCAGGAAAGCTTTCTAGGGGAGCGATCGCATCCCTAGAAAATCCCGGCGCACCCATTCATCCCAGCCCTCAGGCAGGTTAAATCGGGCTAGAGGAACCCCTCTAGTGGCGGCATCCCAGAGCCTCCATACCTTAGACATCAAGGGTTGCGATGATTCGCAATTAATAGGAGCACGGCCAGCGATCGCCGTGGGTATCCACTCGCCTCTTCCCCATGAATCGCCGGTTCATAACGGTTTCTTATCACGTTGATAGGCGCAAGCCACCCGGTGAGGGGGAGGTCTTATGTCACAATCAGGATGATGTTTGGAAGCATCCTTGCTGAAACGTCTCTCATAAAAGTCTCTAATAACAGTCACAAATATTTGAGATAATTCATGAGGTCATGGTTGCCGTGAGCAATCTCTACGCTTAGGTCGAAGGAGATCTGCAGGCTCATCCAGCCTCGGCAGCGATCGCTCTAGAGCTTTGCTGCCCACAACATGTCCCATGGTCCTGGGATCTCAACCGCACTTGCCTCTTTTTTAAAACTTCTTTGTAGAACTGTTCTATCGCCTGTAATGACCCAGTTTTTGCTGCAGACAATTTGGCTTGTTCCGTTTTATGGCGTGGTGGGAGCACTGGTGACCATACCCTGGTCGGCGGGGATGGTTCGTCGCACAGGGCCGCGTCCGGGCGCTTATATTAACCTTTTTATGACCCTGCTCTCCTTTGTGCATGGGTCGATTGGCTTTATTCAAGTTTGGGGGCAGCCGCCCCAGCAGCTGGCTCTGGAATGGCTCCACGCAGCCGATCTAGACATTGCCCTCACCATTGAAGTCTCTCCCATTAGCCTAGGAGCAATGGAGCTGGTGACCTGCATTAGCTTGCTGGCCCAGATTTATGCCCTGGGCTACATGGAAAAAGACTGGTCGTTAGCCCGATTCTTTGGGCTGATGGGCTTTTTTGAGGGAGCGCTGGCTGGCATTGCCTTGAGCGATTCCCTCTTCCTCAGCTACGGCTTGCTGGAGATGCTGACCCTGTCTACCTATCTCTTGGTCGGGTTTTGGTATGCTCAGCCCCTTGTGGTCACAGCCGCCCGAGATGCCTTTTTAACCAAGCGGGTGGGCGATATTATTTTGCTGATGGGGCTCGTGGCCTTATCAAGCTATGGCGAAGGACTCAACTTTTCTGAGCTGGCAGACTGGGCAGATGCCACGCCCTTAGTTCCCTGGGTTGCGGCAGTCTTAGGACTTTCCCTGATTGCTGGACCCACGGGCAAATGCGCCCAATTCCCTCTTAATCTATGGCTCGATGAAGCCATGGAAGGGCCCAATCCAGCCGGAATTTTGCGGAATTCTGTGGTGGTGTCGGCAGGAGCCTATGTCTTGATCAAGCTGCAGCCCGTGTTCACCCTTTCACCGGTTTCGGCAGACGCGCTGATCGTGATTGGCACCGTCACAGCCATTGGAGCCTCGCTGATGGCGATCGCTCAAATTGACATTAAACGCACCCTCTCCCACTCCACCAGTGCCTATCTCGGGCTGGTGTTCATTGCCGTGGGGTTGGGCCATGTGGATATTGCCCTGCTGATTCTCTTTAGTCATGCGATCGCCAAGGCGCTGCTCTTTATGAGTGCTGGGGGCATCATCATGACCACCAGTGGCCAAAACATCACCGAAATGGGCGGGCTGTGGTCGCGGATGCCGGCTACTGCCACCGCCTTTGTCGTCGGCTCCGCCGGGCTAATAGCCGTAACGCCCTTTGGCATGTTTTGGACAATGCATCGCTGGCTCGATGGATCCTGGACAGATTCTTGGTGGCTCTTGGCCGTGCTGGCCTTTGCCAACCTGCTCAGCGCCATTAACCTCACCCGAGTCTTTCGGCTCGTCTTTTTAGGACAACCCCAAGCCAAAACTCGCCGGGCTCCAGAGGTGCCTTGGCCAATGGCCATTCCCATGGTGACCCTGAGCATCGTCACCCTACTGGCCTATACAGTGCCCCAAGGCTGGCAATTTTGGCTGAGTCCAACGACGCCCTTAATGGCTCAAAATAGCTTGTTCGCGCAGATTGCTATGCCCATCGAGTTGGCAGCCGGTCTTGTGGGCTGCGTGATCGGGTTTTCCATTGAACTGCGGCGGGCCTGGTCGCGACCAGCCCAGATATCCCTGCGCTTTTTACAAGATCTGCTCGCCTACGACTTTTACATCGAGAAGATCTACAGCGTCACGGTGGTGGCCGCAGTGAGTGGGCTATCCCGGCTATCGGATTGGGTCGATCGCTACATCATTGATGGAGCAGTCAACCTAGTGGGATTAGCAACCATTTTTAGCGGACAAGGGTTGCGCTATAACGTCTCAGGACAATTTCGATTCTACGTATTAACCATTTTGCTGGGGGTCGGGCTGCTGTTGATGGTCACCGTCAACCTGCCGTCTTAGTGCCATGCCGCACCCCAAACGATCCACCAGTCGATTCAATTGAGCAGTGATGTAGGGAGCAAAACAACAACAGATGCTGAGTGCCTTGATTTGGCTACCTCTCCTAGGGGCAATCGTCATTTCCTGCTTTCCGAGTACCGTCTCATCGCGCACGGTGCGCAGTGTGAGTCTCGTGCTCGCGATCATCTTACTCGTTTGGACTATCGTGCTTGGCAGCCAGTTTGACCTAACGGCCACCGACATGCAGTTTACTGAATTGCTGCCTTGGCTCGATACCATCGGGTTGAACTATAGCCTAGGGTTAGATGGGCTATCGTTGCCCCTGTTGTTTTTGAATGCGCTGCTCAACGTCGTGGCGATCGCTGCCACGGATCCAGAGATCCCCCGCTCTCGCTTCTACTACGCGCTGATTTTTGTTTTGAACGTGGGCGTGGTTGGTGCATTCCTAGCCCAAAACCTACTGCTGTTCTTCCTGTTTTACGAAATCGAAATTCTGCCCCTCTATTTCCTCATTGCCATCTGGGGAGGGCAGAAACGCGGATACGCCGCCACCAAGTTTTTGATTTACACCGCCGCATCAGGGGTGGTGATTCTTGCCGTCTTTTTGGGCACCGTTTGGTTTACGGGAGCCAGCAGCTTTGCCTACGATCCAGGGCGATCGCAGCTCCTCCCCCTTGGCACTCAGCTTCTCCTCCTATCCGGCATCCTGCTAGGGTTTGGCATTAAAACACCCTTCATTCCCCTCCATACCTGGCTGCCCGATGCCCACGTGGAAGCCTCCACCCCCGTCTCGGTACTCCTAGCGGGCGTGCTGCTGAAGTTGGGTACCTATGGTCTCCTGCGCTTTGGCCTGTCGATGTTCCTAGATGCCTGGGCCTATCTAGCGCCCTGGTTAGCCACCTGGGCCGCCGTGGGAGCCCTCTATGGTGCCTGTTGTGCGATCGCCCAGCAGGACATGAAAAAGGTGGTTGCCTACTCCTCCATCGCCCACATGGCCTTTGTCCTCCTAGCCACCGCCGCCACCACTCGCCTCAGCCTGATCGCCGCTGTCGCCCAAATGGTTAGTCATGGGCTAATTTCTGCCCTGCTCTTTCTCCTAGTGGGTGTGGTGTATAAGAAAACCGGCACCCGCGACGTGCAGGTGCTGCGAGGGCTCTTAAATCCCGAGCGGGGGCTCCCCCTGATTGGCAGTTTGATGATTCTAGCCGCCATGGCCAGCGCTGGCATTCCTGGCATGGTGGGCTTTATTGCCGAATTTATGGTCTTCCGCAGCAGCTTCCCCATCTTTCCGATTCAAACCCTCCTGTGTATGGTGGGAACAGGGCTCACCGCTGTCTATTTTCTCCTGATGATCAATCGGGTCTTCTTTGGGCGTCTAGAGGATCCCTTTGACAAACTCCCCCAAGTCAACTGGAACGATCGCATCCCAGCCCTCGTGTTGGTAGCCTTCATTCTAGTCCTAGGACTCCAGCCCAACTGGCTGGTGCGCTGGAGTGAATCTGAGTCGGGTATGCTCCTGACCAGAATGTCGATGAGGACGCCACCGCCCGTAGCCCTCACCGCCAAGATAGAGCCTGCCCGGCTGCTTCCATAGCGGTTCACATACGTCGATTCATCACCCACAGTTTGCCATGCTGAGCACCCAACTAGACCCCTCCAAGCATCCCCTTGCTGCCTATATTTACCAGCTAGAATCGGGGCAGGCCCTGCTTCCCGACTCCCCCATCCACGTCACCGAAGTTGTCGGCATCCTCAAAAGCTACGGGGTAGTTCTGGATGCCTATTCCATCAATTTGAACTACATTGCCGACCACCAATGTTTGGTGATCCTGCCCTTCTTCAAATATTTCAACGGTCAAGTTTCATTCGCAAAGCTGCTTCAGCATTGGTGGCACGATCGCATTAACTACGAATATGCCGAATATTGCATGAAAGGTATGTTTTGGCATGGGGGCGGCGGCTTAGATGCCTATCTCGATACCCCAGACTTTCGTCAGCGAGCCGAGGTCTTAATCCGCGATAAATTTAAGACCAATCCATTCATGCTAGGGCTGCATCGCCTATTTCCCGATTTCTTGCCAGAACAACTGCGGATGATGGCCTACTACAGCGGTCTTGGCCAGTTCTGGCGAGTCATGAGCGATATGTTTCTCTCCCTCTCCGATCGCTACGATGCGGGAGAGATCAAAACCATTCCTGACGTGGTTAGCCATATTCGCGAGGGTCTTGTGGCCGCGGCCAGCCAGCCGATTGTCTACAACGTCCAACTGGGCGATCGCACCCATGAGATCATTCCCCCCTCCGTTGGCCTAACCTTCCTCGCCGACACCGCCATACCCTACGTCGAGGCCATTTTCTTTCGCGGCACTCCCTTTCCCGGCACCATTTCCTACAACGCGCAGGCTTACCAAATTCCGTTCTACCAGCAAGACTTCGCCTACGGTGCCCTCTTTGCCGACCCGCTTCCTATCGGCGGTTCCGGCATTCCTCCCACCTTGCTGATGCAAGATATGCGCCACTATTTGCCCGACTACCTGCGAGAACTCTACCAGCAGAGCACCCGTCAAGAAGATGATCTACGGGTGAAAATCTGTGAAACGTTCCAGAAATCTATGTTTTGCGTCACCACTGCCGCCATTCAAGGCTTAGCGCCCTACCCCCTATCCACCACCACCTTAGACGAACAGCGTGCCAATCGAGCCTACTTAGAGAACTGGATGAATCGCTTTGTCACATCACGAATTCAAGAGGTTCAAGTCTAGCTAGACAGGTCAGGCTAGGTTTGACTCATGCCCCCATTGAGGGATAGACATTTACCGGATAGCTATGGTTCTTAGCAGATTTTTGATGGAAAAATCGTGCTGAGTTCAGCCCCTTGGTTAAAATAGAAAATGATTTAATGAAATGCCGTTTGATCCAATCTGGGTGAACTGAAGTATCCTGACGCTTTTTTCCCATGAAAGATTTTGGTGAATGCACCTAGCGCAGCAAACGGCGGGACGATTGTGTGGATCTAACGCACATATCCTGATTTCAGGTGGGCGGGTTCCACAAATGGACTGAAATTGTTGATTAAGTTAGAAGGAGTAGTCATACATGACCCAGGTGCTCTTAGGGGAAAATGAAGGAATTGAGTCAGCACTGCGTCGCTTTAAACGTCAGGTCTCAAAGGCAGGCATTTTGGCAGATGTCAAAAGCCATCGCCACTTTGAAACGCCGCAGGAAAAGCGGAAGCGGAAAGCGGTGATGGCTCGACGGAAGCGGCGGTTTCGCTAACCAACCGGCGATCGCCACACCTGTTGTCAGTCTTGAAGCGGGGAGGAAGGGGCGTTGATGATGCGACCCTTCTCGATCGCCCCATTGCGATCGCCCCCCATGCTCTTCACCCCAACCCATCCTACAATCTAGCCCGTAGGCAGCAAGCTTCTAGCATCCAGGCGATCGCGGCCGGGCCAGCTCACAGCATCACTTCATCGGCAAAGCTAGCCCAGCGAACAAAGTGAAACGGGCCCGCAATCGAGCCCCACAGATGTTCATCCGTCTTGGGATCCCGCCCTCGATCGAGGCTAATAAAGCGATCGGCGTCAATTTCAAATTCGCTATCCAGGTAGGTGAGCTGTCCCTTGCGCTCCACCATGCAGGCTTTCCCAGGTTCAACAACACCCTTGAACGATGTCCCCGTCCAGTGAACCACCATATTACAGCCCGGCATTTTCTGGAGGCGATCGCTCCTCAAATCCTTAAGGCGCTCTGGGTGGCGAGAAGCATTAAACAGCGTTTCTTGATCCGCGACAAGATAATTCTCAATTTCAATATGGTCGCCCATGTCTAGCAGCTTCAGCACCCGCAGACGGTACGGCGCATTTAAATTAATATCGTAGGCCTGTTCCACCAGAAAGCTCATCCCCGATAACTGCTCCGGCGGCAGGGGACGCATACAGACACGAATATGGGCAAAAAAGGGTGGATTTTCGAACGCCTGAGGCTGATTGCTAAAGTCTGCCGCCATCCAGCGGGCTAGGGTTTTGATATCTGTAGAATGGGTCATGACAGAATATTAAACGGATGAATAACACAGGGAGCGATCGCTGCCCTACCTTGGCATAGTCCACCAGGCTGATTAAGGTGCAGGTGTTTTCAAAGCCCCTCTACCGACCTGGGAGAGGGGTTTGGGGTGAGGGTCTTTAAGCTTTGTCGTCAACAGCCTACGAGGTCATCGTCACAGCCCTGACAGCGATCGCTACCCCTTGCATTGTACGAGACTTTTGAACGCCCACTTCTGCCTAAAAGTCAAAGTAAATATAGGGAGAACTTTCGCTAGGAGCCAAGAGCCAAGCGGCAAACAGGCAAATGGGCACCAGCAGGATTTTAACCGGCCAATTGAGCTGTAGCTTGAGCCCCCGCTGCACGCCATAGATCGCAATCATGATCAGGGCGATCGCTCCTAGAATTACAGCAATTTCTATCCGGCCCATCTGCAGCGTTTCCACATAGATTTTTTGCCCAAACTGCACATCCGCCGAATGCCCCCATAGATGGGTGAGCACCCACCAGGAATCTCGCAAATTGGGCAGTCGGAAAAAGATCCAGGCCACGAACACCATCGACTGGGTCGCGCCCCAAGCCACAACTGTACCGGGAATACTTTGCCACCATTGAGCCAACTGGGGCGATCGCTCTGATAAGGCATGGGTGAGACGATGCACCACCAGCGCTACCCCATGGACAGCCCCCCACACCACAAACCCCCAGGCCGCGCCATGCCAAATGCCGGCAATCAGCATAATGATCAGCAAGTTGAGGCAGGTGCGACTCAGACCCTGGCGCGATCCACCCAAAGGAAAATAGAGATAGTTGCGCAGCCAGTCCCCCAGGGTCATATGCCAGCGCCGCCAAAAGTCTGCGATGTTGGTCGTCAGGTAGGGAAAGTCAAAGTTTTGCGGCAGCGAGAACCCCATGAGCATCGCCGTACCCCGCGCCACATCCACATAGCCGCTGAAATCTAGGTAAAGCTGAAACCCATAGGCGATCGCCGCCAGCCACAGATCGCCACTCCCCGCCCGCTCCAAGTTGGCAAAACTCAGATCCACCAGCGTGCCCAAATGATCCGCCAGCAGCAGCTTCTTCACGGCCCCGCAGGCAATCAGCCATAGAGCGTCCACAATCTTGACGGTGCTAGGAAACTGAGCTGCCTGCACCTCTTGCATAAACGGATGGAAACGGGTGATCGGCCCAGAGATGAGCTTAGGAAAAAACAGCTTATAGGTGGCAAATTTCAGAAAACTTTGGCTGGCAGGCGCACCTCGATAGACATCCACCAGGTAGGCAATACATTCAAAACAGAAAAAACTAATGCCCAAGGGAGCCATAATCTGGGTGGCGACCCAACTTGCCGAGGCTTGGGCAGCGGGCCAGGCAAAGACAAGCCCCAGGGATGACAGCACAAAGGGTACATACTTAAAGCCCAAGAGCAGCAAGACATTCACCACAATGCCTAGCCACAGCAACCTAAAACGGCGGCGGCCCCAGTCTTGCTGGGCAAAGTCCCAGTCCACATTGTCAATCCGCCAGTCGAGCGGGGCTCCCAGATCTAGCCCAATCCGGAAGGTCACCAGGGCGATCACCAACAGCAGTGGCACATACTGAAGCTGCAGGGAACTGTAGAACACCAAGCTAGCTAGCAGCAACACCCACAGTCGGAGCGATCGCCTCTCAACGATCCAGTACAGGCCCAGCACGCTGAGCAGAAATAGGCCATACAAAATGGACAGTAATGTCATCGCTTGCGCTCCATGGCGATCGGGCTGGCGATCGGGCTATGATCCCACCGCTCATTTTACTATCGCCAGTATAGGGGCACCTTCAGCAGACTAACCGTTTTGTCTGGCAATCAACCATGAGCCCCATCCAACCCTAGGAGCAAGGACGCTTCCAAGAAAACCAGTTCATGAGCTGACTACGATGAGCCTGAGTCTGGACTTGCTGCGGCGTCGTGTCTACAGGCTCTGCTTCTCTCGGTACATCAGACCGCTTAGGGCGAGAAAAAATAGTATCCGCTAAGCTATTAAAAAACATAAATACACCTCCAAAATGCATTAAATTATACAGAAATTATACCATCCATTGGGTTCATTTTGGGAGCCGCGTCAATGCTCGTTGCCCTGCCAAGCAGCAGGAGCCCCCTAGCCAAGCAGCTACTTTCCTCGACTGTCTAAGAATTTGCAACGGGCTTGAAACCCTAGAGCAATAAGGGCGATCGCCCCTTAGTTGTATCCATTTTCTCTTCCGTCTTAACCCGTTCTTCACCTAGGCGCTATAGGATCTGCCCTGACAACAGGCTTGATCACCAAGCTCGTTTGCTACGTGAAATTGACAGACGGAAAAGCATTGGTTTTACCCAACATGATCTTTAATCAACGTGTTCTTCTCGGTTCTATCTTGGCCATCACGGCCGGACTGAGTGCTGCCTGTGGTGGTGGTGGCGAACCTCCTGTAGCGGGTGGCGATGATGATGCTCCTCCAGTAGCTGCAAATGGGGGCGGCGGTGTCGTAGCGATTAGCGGCGCGGGTGCAACCTTCCCCGACCCCCTCTTCCAGCGTTGGTTTACGACTTACAACCGCGAAGTTGACTCCGACGTTCAGGTCAGCTACCAGTCCGTGGGTAGTGGTGCTGGTCTAGAGCAATACATCAACGGCACTGTGAACTTCGGTGCTAGTGAAGCGCCTATTGAGGGCGACCGTCTGGCATCTTTCCAGGCTGCCTATCCCTACGAGCCGCTGCAACTGCCGGTGGCTGGGGGGTATGTTGTCTTTGCGCATAACATTCCCGGTGTTGGCGATGATGAGCTACGGCTCTCCCGCGACACCTACTGCGGCATTGTCGATGGCACCATCGACAACTGGAGCGATGATACCATCGCAGGCGATAATGACGGGCTAGACCTGCCCGACCTACCCATCACCTGGGTGCACCGTTCTGATGGTTCCGGCACCAACTTTGTGTTCACCAACCACCTAGACACCGTTTGCCCCAACTGGCCTGCGGGTGCCGCTACCTCGGTAGATTGGCCCGTGGGGATTGGTGGACAAGGGAACGAAGGTGTAGCTGCTGCCATTGAACAAAACGAAGGAGCTATTGGCTACCTGTCCTACGCTGTGGCTCAGCTGAACGACATTCCTGTAGCGCGGATTGAAAATGCTGCGGGTAACTACCCTGAACCCGTTCCAGCTAATGCGGCCCTGGCCTTTGAAGGGGAAGAAATTCCCGAAGACTTTGCGCTGCTGGTGCCCGATCCTCAGAACCCCGATGCTTACCCCATTGCCGGTCTGGTGTGGGTGCTGATTTACCGGGAGTACGATGACGCCGACACCTGGAACGCCCTGCGAGGTCTGCTGGAGTGGACACAGAGCGAAGAAGGCCAAGCGATTACCGATGAACTGCTCTACGTGCCGATGCCCGAAAGCGTAATTGATCGGATTATGGACGAGCTGAGCCAAATCTCTGCTGGCTAAGCGAACCTGATTTCCCTGTGGCCTAAGTCAACATCTGGGCCACGGGGCTTCACGTTGACATCGCTTTGAATTTCCTGCTGAAACAGCTTTGCTGCTTAAATACAAGATCTATCTCATCTAAGCTGCCCCGTTTCCGCTCACCCCAGCTGTTGTAAGTACGTAAAAAACTCAGAGGCAAGTATGACTTCAGTAACTGGTGGATCTGGCGATCGCAGCTCCACAGCTAACAGACAACTCGTAGATATTGATAAGCGCGTAACCACAGCCGGGGTTCTAGATTCAGGCTTCCGGGGCTTGACCCTAATCTTGGCCCTTGCTGGTGGCGCTTGCCTAGCCTGGATCATCGTTCAAGCTGCGATCGCAGCTTGGCCCGCCATGCAGTTGTTTGGCTTTGGCTTCATCTTCAACACCACCTGGAGCCCTGTGACGGGCATCTACGGTGCCCTACCGCAGATCTACGGCACCCTGGTTACCTCCTTCGTGGCCTTGGTGATTGCGATTCCGGTCGGCATTGGCACCGCCATCTTTTTGACTGAAGACTTTGTGCCCAGCTATATTCGTTCGCCGATTGGCTTTGCGATTGAGCTGATTGTGGCCATCCCCAGTGTAGTGTTGGGTCTGTGGGGCATCTTTGTCCTGGTGCCGATGATTCGGCCCTTCTTTCAATTCCTGCACAGCACCCTGGGCTGGATTCCTATTTTTGGCGGGGATGCTCCCAGAGGCAACAACCTGCTGCTGGTCGGCCTAGTGCTGTCCGTGATGATTTCCCCCATCATCATTTCAATTACTAAAAGCACCTTTGAATCTATCCCCCCAGAGTTGCGCCAAGGATCCTTAGCCCTGGGGGCAACCCGTTGGGAGACCATCCTGCGGGTGTTAATTCCGGCTGGATTATCTGGGATTGTTAGTTCCGTCATGCTAGCGATGGGGCGGGCTTTAGGAGAAACCATGGTAGCCGCCATGCTAGTGGGCAACGCCAACCGAATCAGCGCGTCAATTTTGCAGCCAGGGTCAACCATTACTAGCTTGATTGCCTCTCAGTTTGGCGAGGCAGGCCGCACCCAGGTGTCTGCTTTGATGTATGCCGGGGTGGTGTTGATGGTGTTAGCCCTGGTGGTCAACATCTTTGCTGAGATGATTATTCGCCGCTTCCAGAACGTTGAGTAATACGTTAGTACTTGCCTTAGCACAATTTTCTTGGCTAGGGCTGGAGCATAAGTCCGACCGGAGTAACCCAGGATTCTTAGAGAGTAGAGACCCATGACCAGTATTCAAGATCAGGCGGGCGCTACAACGCCATCTGGAATGCCAGATCTCACTAGTAGTTCCGTCAGCGGCAACCGCAACCGAGTTGGTACTATCCTCACCATTGTAAGCGGCGTTTTTGTCGCCTTCATCATCATCCCGCTTCTGTTAGTGCTCTGGGATGTTGGGGGGCGGGGCTTGCCCCTACTCTTCAACACTGACCTGTACACCGAGCTACCGCCACCGCCGGGACTAGAAGACGGCGGCTTTGGTCACGCAATCATTGGCAGTCTAATGACCCTTGGCATCGCGGCGGCCATCAGCTTTCCCGTTGGGGTGCTGGCGGCAGTTTATTTGGCTGAATTTGGCCGGGGCACCCGCATTGCTTACTTGGTCAAATTCTCTGCCAACGTGCTGACGGGGGTTCCGGCGATTCTGATTGGCCTCTTTGCCTACACCATTGTGGTGCGACCCTTAGGCTCTTTTTCGGCGTTTTCTGGCGGGGTAGCCCTGGGTGTGCTGATGCTGCCAATTGTGATTCGCTCAACCGAAGAAGCACTGCTACTGGTACCTAATGAAATGCGACAGGCTGCGACAGGTATTGGGGCAACTCGGTTCCAAACCATCACCCGCATCATTATCCCGGCTGCTATGTCTGCGATTGTGACTGGCCTAATTCTGTCTCTGGCCCGAGCCGCTGGGGAAGCTGCTCCACTGCTGTTTACAGCCTTTAATAACAGCTTTTGGAATACAGACCCAATGCGGCCTATCGCCACCTTGCCGGTACTGATCTACTTCTTTTCGATCATTCCCTACAAACCTCAGCAAGACCTGGCCTGGGCAGCGGCGGTGGTGCTCCTGATTATCGTGTTGACGGCTAGTTTGCTGGCTCGCTTCTTTAGCCGGGCCAAAAAGTTCTAGTTAGACCTTGGTCCCAGTTGGAAATCTAGCGCTTCATTTAGACCAAACCTTGACCCTAGACCCTTAGTTATTACCATGCAGACTCAAGTGGATAATCAAACCCAAACCGAAACTAAGCGTGTTTTCAAGCTGGACAACGTCAACGTCTACTATGGGCCGCACCTTGCCCTGCGAGACGTGAACATGGACATCATGGAGCACGAAGTGACCTCGTTCATTGGCCCGTCCGGCTGTGGTAAAAGTACCCTACTGCGCTGCTTCAACCGCCTGAATGACCTGATCACCGGAGCCCGAGTTGAAGGCAACGTAACTTACCATGGCGCAAACCTCTACGGTGAGAAGGTAGACCCCGTGGTGGTGCGCCGCAAGATTGGCATGGTATTCCAGAAGCCAAACCCCTTCCCCAAGTCGATTTACGAAAACATTGCCTTTGGGGTGCGCGTCAATGGCATGAAGGTGAACATGGATGAGGTGGTCGAGCAATCCCTGCGCGGTGCCGCCCTGTGGGATGAGGTCAAAGACAAGCTGAAGGACAGCGGGTTGTCCCTGTCGGGTGGTCAGCAGCAGCGGCTCTGCATTGCCCGGGCGATCGCAGTGCAGCCCGAAGTCATCTTGATGGACGAGCCCTGCTCCGCCCTTGACCCAATTTCCACCCTGCGTATTGAGGAGCTAATCAAAGAGCTGAAGCAGAAGTACACCATCGTCATCGTCACCCACAACATGCAGCAGGCATCTCGGGTGGCTGACGTCACCGCTTTCTTCAATGCCGAAGCCGTGGAAAAAGGTCGCCGGGTAGGTTACCTAGTGGAATATGGCCCCACTGAAATGATTTTCAATACCCCCCGCGAACAGTACACCCTCGACTACGTCAGCGGTCGCTTCGGCTAAGCTCACCTCTCTAGCAATCACCACCGCCATGAGGACAACGGCTATGGCTGTCGTCTCCTGGCGATGGGCTTTCACAAGCTCAGCCTGAACGGTTGTGTCTTTTGTTGCTGTCCCGTTATCGAACGTCCCTAATGCAGAATGTTCTACCGTGATGCCTGCAGGATAGCTGTAGGCATCACGGCTGGAGTGTTTCCAGGGAAGGAGCACTTCGGGATAGTATAGAACTATGGTTAGAAGCGTTGACATTCGTGGTCTACCCCACGCCTATTCTTTAACGTCTGAAACGGCAGTGCCGACAGTGCTGGTTTTTGTCCATGGGTGGCTACTCAGTCATGCATACTGGCAGCCTGTAATTCAGCGTCTATCGGCTGACTACCCATGCCTATCCTATGACCTGCGAGGGTTTGGGCAATCTCAGCCGGTAGACGATTACAAAATTTATCCACAAACACTAGAGCAGCGCTCAGAGGCGATCGCTGTGGGAGCCAGTTGTAGCCGACCGTTAAGCGAGGTCACAACCTCTAGGTCGGAGTATGCCCATACCCCTGCCGCCTACGCCGAAGACCTCTTGCAACTGCTGCAAACCCTGAACATTGAGAATGCCTGGCTGGTGGGCCATTCCCTCGGCGGTAGTATCGCCCTTTGGGCTGCCCATCAATCACCCAGTGCGATCGCTGGCGTTGTTTGCGTGAACTCGGGGGGTGGAATTTATCTAAAAGAAGAATTTGAGCGGTTTCGCATGGCTGGCACTCAGCTCGTCAAGCTCCGCCCCCGCTGGCTGCCCCAAGTGCCGCTCCTCGATGTTCCCTTTGCCCGCATGAATGTGGCCCAGCCGATTTCTCGTCAGTGGGCACGCCAGCGCCTGATGGATTGGGTTGCTGCCCATCCAACCGCGGCCCTAGGCGCACTCTTAGACTCAACCACAGAAGCCGAGGTTCATGATCTGCCACGTCTCGTAGCAGGGCTATCACAACCGGTCTACTTCTTAGCAGGAGACCAGGATGACGTGATGGAACCCAAGTATGTGAACCATCTGGCGAGTTTCCATTCCCTGTTTGAATGCTGTGGTCACAATGTTCTGC
Organism: Leptolyngbya sp. DLM2.Bin15; assembly: GCA_007694125.1. GTDB lineage: Bacteria > Cyanobacteriota > Cyanobacteriia > RECH01 > RECH01 > RECH01. Next base: position 23,218 of record RECH01000280.1, on the reverse strand, counting down.
AGCTCCCTAACTGTGGGCATCTCTCCATGCTCGAACATCCCGACGCTGTGGCGCAGTATATTCGCCAGATTTTGACGGTTCATGCATAAAGCTTAAGGACATCCTCCACCGCCATGCGCGACTGCACTCCCAGCGATAGGGGCGATCGCCGTCCGTGGGCCAGATGATCCGCCGCCGCGCAGGCAATCATAGCGGCATTATCGGTGCAGAACTTCAGGGGCGGAAAAATCACCCGCAGACCCTTGTCAGCCGCTGCCGCCGTCAGATGCTGCCGCAAGCCGCTGTTGGCCGCCACCCCGCCACCCACCACAATGGTGCTGAGTTGATGATCGAGGGCACAGGCGATCGCCCGTTTGGTGAGCGATCGGGCCACGGTGGCTTGAAAGCTAGCGGCCAGATCTGCCACCGGTAGATCTGGGGTTGTCGCCTGCAGAGACTGGGTCAACCGCAAAACAGCCGTTTTCAGACCGCTAAAGCTGGAATCGTAGGGATGATAGCCACCTTGGGGCAGGGAAATTTTTCCCTCCGGCAAGGCATAGGCCTGGGAATTCCCTTGGGCCGCAAGGCGATCGATCGCCGGGCCACCCGGATAGCCCAAATCTAGCAAACGGGCAACTTTATCAAAGGCTTCCCCGGCTGCATCGTCGTGGGTTTGCCCCAACGTCCTGTAATGCCCACAGGCTTGAATATGCAGCAGGCTGGTATGCCCCCCCGACACCAAAAGACAGAGAAAGGGCGGCTCTAGGGTCGGCTCCGTGAGATAGGAGGCGTAGATATGCCCCTCTAGATGATGAACCCCCAGAAACGGCTTTTGGTGCAGCAGAGCCAGGGTTTTAGCCGCACTTAGACCCACCAGCAGCGCTCCCACCAAGCCCGGAGCCACCGTAGCCGCAATGCCATCAATGCTATCCCAGGGTAGATCTGCTTGATCCAGCGCTTGGGCGATCGCCCAGTTGACAGTTTCCACATGCTGCCGCGACGCCACCTCCGGCACCACGCCCCCATACTGGCGGTGAATGTCGATCTGAGACGACACCACACTGCTCAACACCTGGCGATCGCTCACAATGGCGACGGCCGTTTCATCACAACTGGTTTCAATAGCGAGGGTTGTTACCATACAGGGATAGAAAATTAGAGCCGCTGAAGAATAGGTTACGCAAGAAGTACAGGAGAAGGGCATCCTGCCCACCACATCCCCTCAGACTACACGATGAACCGGCTACCCAGGAGGCGATCGCTCATTCACAACCTTCACTGCCGAAACCCGTTCCTATGGAAAGAGGGTTGAGCGGAGTCGAAACCCGGCAGATCCATTGAATGAAGTCCACCTACTCAATGTAACGATTTACAGCATGAGTTCGTCGTTTGCTGCACTGTTTGGTAAAGAAACAGCGATTAACAGAATCGATCGGAGTCCAGACTGACATTTAAAATGAGCGATCGCCCGGCTCTAAATGTTAACAAATATCAAGAACTATACACCTCTGCCCCAGTTCATGAAGATACTAATTCTGAGGTTTATGTCCAACCTAGTCCACTCTGAAACTCAGCTTACGGGCTGATTAAGATCGACTCTGTTGACATAGCTGTGCCACCGCTTTGCCCGTTAAATCAAGCGGTTGGGCGATCGCACACCGATAGATACATCGCGATAGATTTGGAGATGTTCTCTCACAGATCCATTGACATTGCTGATGGTTTACCTCTAAACATTTTCAATGCTTGAAACGGTACGAAAATGAGCGGGAATGTTGCGCTTTACTGAGACCATTCAGAAGAGTATGATTGCTCTGAAGTTCAACTGCTAAACGCATCCACAGCTTCATTTTTGTACAAAAATCTTTGTTTTTCGTAATAAAGGGAAGCAATTCCAATGAGACGATTGTTTGCTCTACTTCTAGTTATTAGTCTTTGGATTGGCTTTGTTCCTCCAGCCTCCGCTGATGTAGCTGGGCTAACCCCCTGTGGCGAGTCTGCTGCCTTCCAGCAACGCGCTGCTGCCGCTACAACGCCTCAAGCCAAAGCCCGTTTTGCCAAATATGCTGATTCCAGCCTTCTCTGCGGCACCGATGGGTTGCCTCACTTGGTGGCTGATGGTCGCTGGAGCCATGCCAGCGAATTTATGATTCCGGGTCTGATGTTCCTTTATATCGCTGGCTGGATTGGTTGGGTGGGCCGTTCCTACCTAATTGCCATTAGCGGTGAAAAGAATGCCGAAGAGAAGGAAATCGTCATCGATGTTCCTCTAGCTACCAAAGTGATGCTAACGGGCTTTGCTTGGCCGTTGGCTGCTCTGAAAGAATTTTCGAGCGGTGAACTCGTGGTTAAGGATTCAGAAATTCCGGTTTCTCCCCGCTAGGCACATCTGTCTGTAAGGTTAGGGGCGATCGCTCCTGGCCCAGCGGATCACCTTGTTCGAGCCCACTGATTTATTCCTAAGTTGAGATTGGAGTCTAGCTCATGCAGGATCTCTTGAAGTATTTGTCCACCGCGCCAGTCTTGGCAGCCGCCTGGATGCTGGTCACAGCTGGTATCTTGATTGAATTTAACCGGTTCTACCCAGACCTGTTGTTTACACCGTTCTAACCCTGTCAAGCAGATCCAAACGGTCTGTCCCGATCCAAGGGATAACACCCTAGATGCTTGCTCATGTACAAAAAAACCGCCAAGTTGGCGGTTTTTTTGTGTCTTCAATTCATGCCTAGAGCTGGCTTAATACAGCCCCAACCAAGCCAAGAGACCCTGACCTGTCGTGTACTCAATCACCAAGGTCAAGACAAATCCAATCATGGCAGCCCGCCCGTTTAGGCGCTCGGAATAGTCGTTGAACCCAAATTTAGGCTCTGTCAAAGCTGGGGTCACAGAAGGTTGAGGGTTAGTCATCAGCAGCACAACCGTTTACAAAACGTTACAGTCTTTCTCCATTGTGGAGAACTCTGGTGCGATCGTCAAGGGAGGCTTAGGAATCGGAGACGGTCTTCAGGTAGGCAGCGATCGCTTCTGTTGCCAACTCGGTCATGGGGCGTCCCTGCTGTTCTGCCGCTGTTTTGAGCTGGGCGTAGATCTGATCACCCACACCAATGCGATAGCGAGAGCGGTTGGGCGATCGCGATGGTTTAGCCTTGTAGGCGGCGCTAAACTGCCGTAGGGCTTCAAAGCCAACCCGATGGCAAAAATCACCAAAGCTTTCCCCCGTCTGGCGCTGTTGCTTGAACTGGGTGAACAGCGGCTCTAGGGTCTTCTCTAGGTCAGCGATCGCCATGCGATCCATATAGGGTTCAGACAGCCGCGTTTGGTGAGGGCTAGCGCCCAGCCAGATTTGATAGGCCTCCGACGCCTGACCCACAAACCCCAGCTCCGCCAGGTAGGGACGAGCACAGCCATTGGGACAGCCGGTCATGCGGATGACTATTTTTTCGTTCGGCAGCCCCACCCGATTGAGCACCGCCTGAATGCGATCGTTAATGCTGGGCAGCACCCGCTCCGATTCCGTAATCGCCAGCCCGCAGGTCGGCAACGCCGGGCAGGCCATCGAATAGCGCGTGAGAGGATCCAGGTTTTCCACCGGCACCACACCACAGCGCTGCAGAACTTGATCAATCTCCGACTTGGCCGCCAGATCAATGTCATACAGCACCAAGTTATGGTTGGCCGTCAGCAGCATCGGCAGTGCAAAGCGTTGCTCAATGTCCCGCAGCGCCGTTCTAAGCTGCAGGGTAGGCGTATCATGCACCCGCCCATTCTCGATGGAGATGCCCAAAAATAGCTTGCCATCCCCTTGGTCATGCCAGCCCAGATAGTCTTTGTACTCAAACTCAGGCAGGGGCTTAAACGGCTGGAGCGACTTGCCAAAGTATTGCTCTAGGGTTTGGCTAAACCGTTCCACACCCCAATCATGCAGCAAATACTTCATGCGGGCATGGCGGCGATTGAAGCGATCGCCATAGTCTCGCTGGGTGGCCACGATCGCCTTCACCAAGTCATAGACATCATCCTTGTCCACATAGCAAATTGGATCTGCCAAGCGGGCAAAGGTTTCTTCCTTATTGTGGGTGCGCCCCATGCCGCCACCCGCCAGCACGTTGAACCCCTCTAGGTCACCTTGGTCATTGATGATCACCACAAGACTGACATCTTGGGAGTACAGATCAACCGAGTTATCCCCCGGCACCGTCACACAGCACTTAAACTTCCGAGGCATGTAGTGGGTGCCATAAATCGGCTCCTCGCCCTCAGCAAAGACAGTGTCATCATCATCCTTGGGCTGGAGTGCCGCCACCACCGCAGGATTCACCTCCGAGGTCACCGCCTTTTCACCATCCAGCCAAATTTCGTAGTACGCACCAGTGTGGGGCGTCAGCAAGTCAGCGATGTGATTGGCATACTCCTGAGCATAAACATACTCTGGACGGTTTTTGTAGGGAGCTGGAGGAGCCATCACATTCCGGTTCAGGTCGCCACAGGCTCCTAGGGTAGACCCCATATTCCGGACAATTTCTGCAATTACGGTTTTGAGGTTTTGCTTCAACACACCATGAAGCTGGAAACCTTGACGGGTGGTTGCCCGCAGAGTTTGGTTGCCATACTCCTCCGCCAGGCGATCGAGGGTGAGGTAGAGCTGCGATGAAATGAACCCGCCAGGATTACGGGTACGCAGCATGAATTGATAATCTTTTTCCTGCCCCTTAACCCGGTTATCGCGATTATCTTGCTGGTAAGAACCGTGAAACTTGAGAATCTGCAGGCCATCTTCAGAAAAATGAGTGGTATCTTGCAAAATCTCCGTGGCAACGGGTTCTCGCAGGGCATGGCTACGCTCTTTAAGCGCTTCAGCCTTCGAACGTTTGACGGAAGCAGACGATTGGATGGGAGTGGTGACCATGGGACGCAAACGACAGATCAGTGAGCACAAACGATAAAGCTGACTATCCCCGGTAATTCGGTCGGAATTAAGGTGAATCAACTCCTTTGATTTTATCATCAAGCTTGAGGCTACAACGATCGTCGAAGTGAAATGTCATGTCTATGGGGTGGCCAGCACTCGCAAACACCCACCATGCATCAAAAAGCCGCCAGAGGTCTGGCGGCTGGGGTAGGAGCAAGCCCCTACCCGCATTCGATATTGTGGTTAGCTATGGCGAGAAACCCTAGACGATTTGGTCTTCTGGTAAGCCCACAACCCACAGTTCACGTCCAGCTTCCGGTGTATTAGCTCGGAAGAACAAACGTCCATTCACCTCTGTGAGGTTGCCTGGGTTGGAGGCTACATCTCCAGCGATATCGACGAGTTCAACTTGGCCACCCACAGAAATACGCCACAGCTCGCTTCCTGCGGCACCATCATCAGCGGTGAAGTACAGCGTTGAGCCAACAGCCGTCAAGTTCCCCGCACTGAGTAATGGACTGTCCTCAAAGAGAACCTTCGTTGTTCCCTCTTCCGTACCATCACTCACCCACAGATGACGGCCGGTATCATCATTAGCCGTGAAGTACAGCAGACCGTTAGCTGACGTTAGTTGCTGCGGGTTGGAGCTTGCACCGGCGTTAGGCTCAACATTGATATCTTTCACCAAATAGGTTTGGCTACCCTGAGCACGAGTTGGATCATAGGCATAGAGCTCAACGCCCGTTGCTGTGGTACTGCCCGTGAAGAACAGCTTGCCACCCGATGAGGTCAAATTACCAAAGTTTGCAGCTTGCAGCCCTGCAATAGGATCCAAGGCCTCTACGATATCGTTAGCCCCTAGGCGATACAGGTTATTGGTGTTGCCGCCACCAAAATCTTGTCCAGTGAAATAGAGGGCTCCATTAAATTCAGCGAACTCACCCGAAGGCCCGACAAGACCCGTATCGATCGCAACTGGCGCACCCCCAGCTGTACTCTTAAAGATCTGCTCACCGAAGTCCTGATCATCGGCGAAGAAGTATAGCGAATTCCCCACCGCCGTCAGACCGGATGGATTGGAGCCTGCGTCATTACCCGTCACATCTAACAAGGTGGCACTATTCGCCAAGTTACCGCCAACAAAGTTGGTATCGACGACCCAAACCTCGTTATTGGTAGCAAACTGATTGGATTGATCAGTCGCCGTAAAGTAGAGGAAATCTCCCACCACCGTAAAGTTGCTGATGCCAGATGATTGCTCCCCTGGGAAGATATCTTTGACGAGCTCCACAGCAGTACCATCTGTACGCCAGAGCTCTTGACCAATGTTAAGACTTGCATCAGCGGCTGTGAAATAGACAAATCCATTCACAGACACCATGTCGCCAATGGTGTTGAACTTCCTCAGTTCTTGCGTACCATCAAAGGTACCATCCGTGCTCCAGAGCGCTACCCCAGTACCATCATTGGCGGCGAAGAAAAGACTACCGCCCACGCCAGCCATCTGCTGAATAGCATTGGAAGAACTGCCAGGGCCAGGGTTAATGTCCTTAATGAAAGCAGGGGTCAGAGAAACTGACGTAGCCTCCAAAGACATCTCATAGAAGGCAAACGACGACTCAGCCTCAGGGAAGACCCGAATGAAATAGGTGCCGGCATCAAACACCCCTTGAACTTGCTCGGGTACGTTACCCTCTTGACGCACAGTATCGAACAGGATCAGATCGTTAATGCCCCCAGGCCCTTGCCGGAAGATTTGAATATCCGCAGTTGCATCTGGATCAGAGTCTGGAAGTACATTCAAATTAATGAAGCTGGCTTCGGTGAGCGAGAACCTGAAGTAGTCATCTTCATCGATATCTGCACCGACAAAGTCGCCAATGGAGAAACTGCGACGACCATTCACCGGTGCCCAAGATACTTCATCGTCGATATTGAACGCTTCAGCAGGGGTATTGCCAGCTTGGTCGATAATGTCTAGCTCTGTGTCTAGATCAAGGGTGAAGAAACTGAAGGCTGCATTATCAACCTTAGACACTTGGATGTAGTAAATACTATTTGCTGCCAAGGACACGTCACTGAGTGCAACCGTATTGGTGCCGGAGTTCGACGCGACCGATTGGAAGCTAGAGTCAAAGAGCTCTAGATCTACATCAAGACCAGCGGTGTTGATATTTAAGCTGACGTTGAGCAGGGTATTGGCATCGCCTCGATTAGCAGCAGTTCTGAAGCGATACACATCCGTATCATTGACATCCAGCAATTCTTCGATTGTAGAAATAGGGCTGGTGGAGCTGCGCGAGGGCAGTTGCCCTAAGTTGTTGGCATCTTCAAAGGTGTCGCCTGCCCCATCCGGGAAGGGCCCCGTCGTTGCCCGGAAGCGATAGGTCGTTGCAGAATTCCTTCCTACGGGCGTCACCCGCACGAAGTAGTCCCCTGGAGCCAGAGCCTCAGTAATGCCAGCACTGTTGCCGCTACTGCCCCGAGCATCAGCCGTAATGCGATTTCTGTCGCCATCGAACAGAATCATGCGCGTATTACTGCCAAGGGTTGCCAAGGATAGATCGACCTCAGCAAAGGAATCCAGGCTGAAGCTATAAAAGTCGTTTTTGTCGGCTGGCCCCACATAGTCTCGGAGATTAACGTTACCAGCTTGGGGGTCGATCGCTAGAGCCTGGTTGAAGTTATCCCCTGCATTGTCGTCATATCCACTCACGTTGAGGCGATAGCGGGTATCTGCGCGGCGGTTGGGGGTGAAAACGCGTAAAAAGTACGTGCCTCGATTGACGGTTGTGTTGATGTCTTCATCCCTTGTCCCGGGTCTGGTCGAACGAGCAATGACATTCCCTCTACGGTTGAGCAGTTGGAGGTTCGCGTTGTCTTGCAAGCGATCCATATTAATTTCTAAGCTGGTACGCCCTGTGAGGCGCAGGCGGTAGAAATCATCTCGATCATCTGGACCCACATTATTCTGAACACGAGTCGCCCGAGGGCGGATGTTTGAAAATGTGCTGGTGTCCGCATCTTGAATCGTATTTCCTGCCATGAATATATCCTCTAAACCTTGCTAGACTAGGACGTTAAACGTTGACTGATGGCTGCCCTAGGGGCATGTGTTGCGGACTCAGGGATTCTTCACCTGCAACCTATCTCATTTACTCCAATAGAGCGTATACCTGCTGGATGACATGGGATTCATATATCTCAACTCAGTATCTGACGTCATAGGGGCGATCGCCCCCTCACCTCCTCAACGCCATAGGTTGAACATCTGCAGTTCACGGATGGTCTTCAGCCTGGGACGCTTGGCTGGCTAGTCATCTCAATGGGCAACGAATCGTTACCGCGTTGCCGGGGGCTATCAAAAGGGAATGAATGAAACCTATAACGTGTGATCCAGCAGGTCTACTCAGGGGCGATCGCGCCCATCGTGGGGCCATGGTGTTGCTTGAACGAGGCAAGGAGGAAGCCATCGTAGGTCAACGGTACTAGGGAAAAGGATTCCCATTTCAGCCACAAAAGCCATCATAGAGCACCATTTTTTTAAGCCGTTGTGGTAGTACGTCAACCCCCGGTTGTAGAAGCATTAGCCAACACCATGACTCTTTCAATCTGATGAGATCCGGGTGAGACCTAAGCCGCCCAACAGCTTAACAGCTCCATTCATCTCACGGCATCCGGACGATTGCTGAGGATAATACCTGTTGAGGATAGCCCCAGATCACCGTTTCATGTTTGTAGATCACGGTACCGGGCTTGGCACCTTTAGGCTTATAGACATGTTTGGGAGCCGTGTAGACCACCGGGGCTTGGTCGCTCTGGCGAGCGCGGCTGTAGTAGGCCGCAATGTTAGCGGTAAACTGCAGGTCGGCATCATCGGCAACTCTGCCCGCATCTAGGCGCAGAAGCACATGGCTACCGGGAATTTGCTGAGTGTGAAACCACAGATCATAGTCAGTAGCGATGCGGCTGGTCAGGTCATCGTTTTGGCGATTATTGCGCCCCACCAACACCTCAAAGCCGCTGGGGCTGCGGTAGCGATGAAAGCTTTCGGGATCGGGGGCAGTGGCAGGGCGATCGCGACGGCGAGGATCCTTGATGTAGCCTTGCTGGCTTAATTCTTCATAAATGTCTTCCAGGGCACTAAGATCCGTAGGCTCCTGGTAGGCATCTAACTGAGCGATCGCTACGTCTAGTTGATCGAGGTAGGCCACCTCGCCTTGAGCTTCCGCCAGCAGGGGCGCGATCGCATCCCGCGATCGCTTCAATTTTTGGTGGCGTTTGTAGAGCAATTGGGCATTTTGCACCCCGGTTTTCTGCGGGTTGAGGGGAATGGCGATCGGTATATGGGTTTCAAAATCAGGCAGAAGAATCTGGGTCATGCCCGGTTGCCACTCATGCCCATAGGCCATCAGCAGATCAGCCCATAGGCGATCGCGATCGGCCTCCTCCGACTGCAGCAGACGAGCCTGGAAATCCTGCACCTTATGGTTGAGCTTTTTCTGTAGCGTGATGATCCGCTGGGAGATTTGATGGCGTAGTTGGTCGAAGATTTGCTGATTGCGCTGATCGGTATAGTACTGATCGAGCAACGCCTGAACACTACGGGCCGATTGCACCACCCCCCAGCCCATCACTGTATAACCCTGCGATCGCCATCCTGGCTTAAACCGTTCCTGGCGCAACGCCTGGAGCCATTCCTGCCATCGCTCATACAGCCGCTGCCAATCGGCGGACGTCAGGTCATCGGTGGTGCAGTCTAGGGCCAGATCCGCCATCTCCAACATCGACACCACCAGATTAGAACTCAGCCCACAATAGACCTTCATCAGATTGCGCTTGAGGGTGCCGGGAATCAAACAAAGGCGATCGCGCCAGTCGTCCAAGGATTCCTGCAGCGACGGCGAATCTTCCAACATGCGCGGCGGCATCTCGTAGGGCTGCCCGGTTTGAATGGGACGCACGCTAGACTGTTGCCGACTCACCTGATGGGCAGCGGTGACAATGGTTTGATCGGCATGGGTCAAAATGGCATTGCTATATTTGCCCATAATCTCCACATAGAGATGCCATAGAGGCGGCTCCCCCGGACGCTGGGCAAACTGAAAATCCACCACCCGCTCCCAGGGATGAATCAGGTCAACCGCAATCAACGCCAAACCACCCAATTGATGTTTAAGCTGCTGGCTGAAGGTGAAGGTATCCGGCGTCCGTGGCGGTGGGCCACCCAGGCAAAGGTGGGCGGCCTGCGGATGCCAGCAAATGTTCAGCCAACTACGTCCCTCCAAGGTGCGCAGGGCTAGGGAAACCATGTGGCGATCGCGTTGATAAACCTGCTCTAGGCGCGCCGGCAGCCAGCCATCTCGCAATTCAGCACAAACCGCCGTCAATGTCGTCAAATCTACCGGTTGCACAGCCCTATCCCTCGTCAGTTCTATCCGTCACCTAGGGCACCTAGGGCACCCCACCGAGGCACGGCAGCTAGCCATCACCCAGGGCTCGACGCTTGGGTGAACCACCATCTAGCCAAGCAGCCAGCTAGCATCATGCCAACGACCCAGCGTTTCGCGCCATCACGCCCAGCCTCCAGTCTATCGCCACCCCCGGGGCCCCAACGACCACACCCTATGAAATCCATAAAAAGTTTATGAGATCCAGGATTTTCTAAGAGAATCCTGGATTTTTGTTGTTTTTTAGGATTCTAAATTCGTTTTAGCCCGTAGGATGTGGTTATATTGAGGGCTAGCTTGGATTAAAGCGACCTATCCCCTCAATCATGTCCCCACTGCCGCGATGGCAGCACAGCGGTCATGGGTATGGCAATCGTTGTGGAGCCGTCAAGCCATCATCTAGCACCATCCCCTAGCCACCAGGCAACATCATGTGGTTTCTATGACTGGACAATTGATCAACCTAGGATTTGATCACACAATGGCAGCAGGGCAACTGATCGCCATTGTCGATGCAGACTCAGCTCCCATTCGGCGGCTCATCCATCACGCCCGTGATCAGGCTCAGTTGACCTATGCCACCCAGGGGCGATCGCCTCGCACTGTGATCATCAGCCATCTGCTCGCGCCCTGGCCCCTCATCCCACCCAAGATTTGCGATCGCACCACACCAGCTCCCGGAACATGGCATCTGACCCTGTCCGCACTGCAGGCAGAAACCATTACCCATCGGCTGATCATGCACCCGAATGTGCCTCGTTCTGCTCTATCGGCTAGCAAGCCACCTAACCCTATGGATATTCGGCTCATTAATATCGGATTTGGCAATATTGTCTCTGCCAATCGAGTGGTGGCGATCGTTAGCCCCGAATCGGCTCCCATTAAACGCTTAATTACAGACGCTCGGGAACGAGGGCAGTTGGTCGATGCCACCTACGGTCGCCGCACAAGAGCCGTGATCGTCATGGATTTTGGGCACGTTATCCTATCGGCCATCCAACCGGAAACCGTCGCCAATCGCTTTGTCACCCCCAAAGATACCGCTCCCAAAGATCTATGACCTGCCCCCATGCCTGGGTCTAGTCGAACCCAGTCTTTATTAAGTTAAGTAACATTCATTCAGATTTTGCCGAGGATCCATCGACTCACACCCCATATTGCCTAGTGATATATACTTACTTAGCTAAACCTCACCCTTGCCGAGCCACCTCAAAGACGATCTAAAGCGACCCAGGTTCAGGATCCTGAAAACTCCGTAGAATCTACATTAGGCAGCAGGAACTACGGGGCAATAACTACCCAAGCCTAGGGTGGGTAAGAGAACTACCGCCAGTTAGAGAAGCGATCGCCCCGACACTATCGTAGAAAACCCTAGAATAAGTCTGCTTTGGTGCATGTTCCTCCTTGCCATATGGAGGCGATTTGTGGAACACTTCTTTATACACTTTCATTTTCACAAACGTCTTGTCAAACTGGTTTAGAGCTTGGGGCAGGTCGCTTCAAGAACTAGCCGGCAGGTATGCCGGTTGCTCGATTGCACGTTCACACTATGCCTACAATAGGTACTGCGTGAGCACAATCGGCAAACCGATTAGGATAAACCTGAAGGAAGCGTTGAAACACGAATTAGGAGGAGCGTAGTCGATGGGACTACCTTGGTACCGCGTACATACAGTCGTCCTGAACGATCCAGGTCGTCTGATTTCTGTGCATTTGATGCATACGGCTCTTGTGGCAGGCTGGGCTGGATCGATGGCTCTGTATGAGCTAGCGATCTTCGATCCAAGCGACCCAGTTCTCAACCCCATGTGGCGGCAAGGCATGTTCGTCATGCCCTTCATGGCACGCCTAGGGGTTACGGGTTCTTGGGGTGGATGGAGCATCACCGGTGAAACGGGTGTTGATCCAGGGTTTTGGTCATTTGAAGGGGTAGCAGCAGCCCATATCATTCTTTCTGGTCTGCTATTCCTAGCTGCCTGTTGGCACTGGGTATTTTGGGATCTAGAGCTGTTTAGAGACCCTCGGACGGGCGAAGCAGCACTAGACTTACCTAAAATGTTTGGGATTCATCTATTCCTTTCTGGTCTACTGTGCTTTGGCTTTGGTGCATTCCACCTCACGGGTCTCTTTGGCCCTGGGATGTGGGTGTCCGACCCCTTCGGGGTGACGGGCAGCATTCAGCCTGTGGCTCCGGCGTGGGGCCCCGAAGGGTTTGATCCATTCAACCCTGGGGGTATTGTGGCCCACCACATTGCCGCCGGAGTAGTCGGAATTATCGCTGGACTCTTTCATATTGCTGTGCGTCCTCCCGAGCGCCTGTTTAAGGCCTTGCGGATGGGGAACATCGAAACTGTATTGTCGAGCAGTATTGCCGCCGTGTTCTTTGCCGCCTTCGTGGTTGCAGGAACCATGTGGTATGGCAGTGCAGCTACTCCGATTGAACTCTATGGGCCAACCCGCTATCAGTGGGATGGTGGCTACTTCCAGCAAGAAATCGAGCGCCGCGTTCAGGCAGGCGTTGCGGCTGGACAAACTGAAGAGCAAGCCTGGGCTCAAATTCCAGAGAAGCTAGCCTTCTACGACTACGTGGGTAACAGCCCCGCCAAAGGTGGTTTGTTCCGTACTGGCGCTATGGACAAGGGCGACGGAATTGCCCAAACCTGGCTGGGTCACCCAACGTTCACAGATGCTGAAGGTCGGGTGCTATCCGTGCGCCGCCTACCCAACTTCTTTGAAACCTTCCCAGTGGTCTTGGTTGATCAAGATGGCGTCATTCGGGCTGATATTCCTTTCCGTCGGGCAGAGTCGAAGTATAGCTTCGAGCAAACCGGCGTAACCGTCTCCTTCCTTGGCGGGGAATTGAACGGTCAAACCTTTGACGATCCAGCAACGGTGAAGCGCTTTGCGCGTAAAGCCCAGTTGGGTGAGCCCTTTGACTTTGACCGGGAAACCCTGAACTCTGACGGGGTATTCCGTACCAGCACCCGTGGCTGGTTTACCTACGGTCATGCTGTCTTTGCGCTACTGTTCTTCTTCGGTCACATCTGGCATGGCTCGCGGACTCTGTTCCGGGATGTGTTTGCTGGGGTTGACCCTGAGCTCTCGGAAGAGCAAGTGGAATGGGGCTTCTACCAGAAGGTGGGTGACAAATCTACCCGTCGTAAAGAAGCAATCTAATCATGCAAAGAAGACTCAACCGAGGGCGATCGCAGGTCGATGGCTTTCAGGTTGGGTCTTTCTTGGATTTGTTTGTAGACTAAAGATAGATGTAGTGAGAAGGTCAAGCCATGGAAAGTGTTGCTTACATTCTGGTTTTAATTGGGGCGCTCGGCACAATTTTCTTTGCGATCGCCTTTCGTGAACCCCCTCGTATTACCAAAGACTAGGCTAGACCTGGCACAGAGTTGATCAAACATTGTGCCCCCTAGTCCAACATGAATCATCATGTCTACCAAGAGTTGCACACCGGTGCGGCTCTTTTTTGTATGCGACTTTGTATGCGACGGTCTTCAAGGGCACCGATAGTTCACAAACCGGGCTATGGGTGTTAAGTATTGTTACTGCCGTACCCACACGGATCAACGTCAGTCGATCAGAAACAGTACACCATCTAGATTTGCTACACCCATGGACTGATCAGCACTAGCCACAGTGGGCAAGGGTTAGATTTGAGTCTTTTTGTAGCTTGGATGTATTCTTAAGAGAGGTGATTCGTCAGGGTTTGTATCTGGTAGTCAAGTTGCAGATATGGGTTAAGTTTGCGACCATAGCTCCGACATGACTCTCGGCTGACCATCTGCTGATAGGGTTTTTCCTAGGCGATCGCCCGCCGACCTCATTGACCTTGATCTAAGGCCTTCACTATGCGGTGTCCCTTTTGCCAGTTCACAAATAATCGCGTGCTAGAGTCCCGCGCAGCGGAGTCGGGGCAAAGCGTGCGCCGCCGTCGGGAGTGCTTACGCTGTGGTCGTCGTTTTACCACCTATGAGCGCATTGAGTTTGTTCCTATTACGGTCGTCAAGCGAGATGGCGATCGCGAATCCTTTGACCGTTCCAAAGTCTTGCGGGGTATTGTCCATGCCTGCGAGAAAACCGGCGTCTCGGCAGAGCAAATCGAGAATTTCGTTGATGAACTAGAGTCGGAACTGCAACTGCAAGCTGCCCGCGAAGTCTTAAGCACTGAAATCGGTGACCTAGTGCTGCAACGGTTGCAGCGTTTTAACGAAGTTGCCTATATTCGCTTTGCCTCCGTATATCGTCAGTTTCAAGGTATCCAAGACTTCATTGATACCCTCAATCATCTTCAGCAACATCAGGGCGATCGCGTTCCTCAGTCATCTTCCTTGGCTCACCGCGAAACCCTAGACGATGCGGCCCCCTTTGATGACGCTTTAGACGGCATGGCACCTTCCCTAAAATTGCTGTCCTAGCTGTGGTCAGGGCGTCGAGCTAGCAGGTGGATCTAAACAACCACGTTGTAGCGTGCTGTTAGGCGAAGCCGTAACGCACCGCTGTCTTCGACGGCTTTGAGCGTGCATGTCTACGATCGCTCCCCCAAACCGGGCATAGGGCCAGCAGATCTACGTAGAGGCGCTAAGAATCCCCGACCATTGCACCTGCTTTTGCTTCGTGCGGCGGTAGGAAAAGAAGTCTTGGGGACTTTGATAGGTGCAGTGGGGAGCGATCGCCACCTGTTGGGGCTCTAGCCCAAGATGCTCTAGCTGCAGTTGGTTAATGCGCCGCACATCAATGCGTACCCGATCTGGATGCTCATCGGGGTGAATCGGCGAGGTGGGCAAGTCTTGCAGCCGCTGGAGTACGCTGTCGATCAACTCGGGGGATTCAGTAGCCGAATTCTGGGGCTGCTCCGTTAAGCTTTCGCCCAGCTCCGCCGCCACGGTTTTAGACACTTGATACACCTCGCCAGCGATCGCTGGCCCCATGGCCACCTGCAAATCTGCCAGACGGCTACCCTGAGCCTGCAGGCGGGCGATCGCTTGGGGCACAATTCGCGCCGCCGTACCGCGCCAACCAGCATGAATGGCCGCCACCTGTCCCGTGTGGCGATCGCCAATCAACACCGGCACACAGTCAGCACTACAGACCCAGAGAGACTGAGTATCGCCATCAGAAACCAGCCCATCCGCAGCATGTAGGGTATCGTCTTGCGCATCAACCGGCTGTTGGAGTTCGCTCGGAGTCAGCACCCGATTGCCATGCACCTGCTTCACCCGGTTCACCTGGGCATGGGGATGAAACACCTGCACCAGATCCTGGGGAAGCTGGGGCCAAAACTGTTGGGTAAAAAATCCATGCCGCCATGGGGCCAACAGGCTACAGGTGAGATAACGGCGATCGCCCCAGGTTGTCCATTGCCAAGTCTGCATGATGGTTATCGTGATATTGCGTTAGTCCTGAAGCCTTGCGCGCCATCCAAGTCTACCGTCAGCTTAGCCTACAGTAGCAATCCCCGATGAGGCCACCTCGATGGAGTCCTAGTACCGCAAGACAGAAGAACGAAGATAGAAAAACGAAAAGGAATTCCAGGACACTCACGGTTTCCCGCCTCAGCAAATAGGCGGATTACTTACGCCTCGGAGTCCTAGAGCCCCAGCACAAGCTGGAGTTGGGGTTCGGGCTTAGCCGTATCGGGCAGAGGTTCGGGGCAGGCACAGGCAGCAGAGCAGTATTTGGAATAGGCGCAGCGATCGCATTGCTCTCCGGCAAACGGCTGCCAGCGGCGATCATGGCGCAGTTCCAAGGCCAGATCACTGATTAAGGCCGTCACCCGCTCTCGGTGAAAGGGCGTCACCTCAAAACTCACCTTATCGCCCGTACGCAGGTAGATGAGGCTCAGTTGCTTCAAACTCTGCTGGTAATGTTGCTCTAGAGCAAGGTAGTACAACCCCATTTGCAGGTCAAGTTCATCGGATTCGCCCAGATTGACCTCTTTGGTGGACTTGTAGTCAATCAGCTCTAGCCCATCATCTAAATAGTCAATCCGGTCATAGCGCCCCGACAGCGAAAATTCTAAATTCTCAACCTGCAGCGTTCCTTGAATGCGTCCTTCCACCGCCAACGGCCGCCGCATGGCTGCTTCCGCCATAATAAATTCATGGTAGTACCGCCGCAGAATCGCCCGCCCCTCTTCAAGCTGCTTGCTGCTTAGACCATTGCTCTGCTGGTTCCAACAATGCTCAATCCACTCTAGGTTCGGCAGAGAATCTTGGTAGTGCCAATCTCGATAAATCTGCGCCAAGGCCTGGTGGAGGGATGTTCCCAACGCAGCCGACCCATAGAAAGCCGTCCCCGGCAGCTTCCGTTCATAGCGAAAATAGTAGGATTTCGGGCAGCGATCGTAGCACTGAAGCTTAGCTGCGGAGAGAGGATAGGTCATAGCTTGACGGCAGCCAACGCAGGGTGGATGGAAACATGAGTAGGCGATCGCATACTGGTTAGCCGGGATGAAAGCACCATGCAGTCTTTCTCTATGATGGCACTACGCCTAGGATTCGCATAGGTTCATCTGTATCTGGGCTGTCTACATCTAGCGCGATCTCTATCTCTAGGGTATTGCGCCCAGGCGGAAGCGATCGCCCTGAATGGCACAACTCCAACGCGAATGGAATACTAGAGACATCATGCGTTAATACCGAGCGCTGTGAACGAGGCGATCGCGGGAAAAATGCTACATCTGGTGAACGAGTGAAGGGTATTCATGTTAAGTCGCATCAAAGAAATTGCAGAAACACTGGCTCCTCGGTTAATTGAGATTCGTCGCCACATTCATGCCCACCCAGAACTGAGCGGACAGGAATATCAAACAGCGGCCTATGTGGCCGGAGTGCTGTCATCCTGTGGGCTCTCCGTCCAGGAACTGGTGGGCAAAACCGGGGTGATTGGTGAACTAGAGGGCATAGGGCAAGACGATCGTCTACTAGCCATTCGCACCGATATGGATGCCCTGCCCATCCAAGAGCGCACCAATCTAGCCTATACCTCGCGATTTAAAGGCATGATGCACGCCTGCGGTCACGATGTTCATACTACGGTGGGTCTAGGTACTGCTATGGTGCTTTCCCAGCTCGATCCTCTCCCCGGACGCGTGCGCTTCTTGTTCCAACCCGCCGAGGAAACGGCCCAGGGAGCCTCTTGGATGATCCGGGATGGGGCCATGCATCATGTGAACGCCATTCTCGGGGTGCATACGTTTCCATCGATCTTGGGCGGCTGCGTCGGTATTCGCTATGGAGCGCTGACGGCGGCGGCGGATGATCTAGAAATTGTCATTTTGGGAGAGTCTGGCCATGGCGCTCGCCCCCATGAGGCCATTGACGCCATTTGGATTGCGGCCCAGGTGATCACCACGCTGCAGCAGGCCATTAGCCGCACCCATAATCCTCTCCGACCCGTGGTGTTAACCATTGGGCAAATTAGCGGCGGCCGGGCCCCCAATGTCATCGCCGATCAGGTGCGGCTGGTGGGTACGGTGCGATCGCTCCATCCCGAAACCAGCGCAGAATTGCCGGGGTGGGTGGAGTCCATTGTTGATGGTGTCTGCCAAATGTATGGAGCGCGCTACACCGTCAACTATCGGCGGGGGGTACCCTCGGTGCAAAATGACCCGTCCCTCACCCAACTGGTTGAAGTTGCCGCCCAAGAGGCCTGGGGCAGCGATCGCATTCAGCGCTTAGATGAACCTTCTCTGGGGGCAGAAGACTTTGCCCTATACCTAGAACATGCCCCCGGCACCATGTTCCGCCTTGGTGTGGGCTATGGCGATCAGGCCAATTACCCGCTGCACCACCCGCAGTTTCAGGTGAATGAGATGGCGATCGTCACCGGCGTGGTTACCCTGGCCTACAGCGCCTACTTATATTGGCAGCAGCAGCCACCTTCTTAGCTAGCCATAAACCTAGAGCCATAGCCAAGCATGTTTATGAAAGATTTATAGAGCGCCATGCTAGACCAAGCATTTTCACGGTCGTCGGAGGCGATCGCCCCTGCCTAGACTAGTAGAGTCAGGGAGATAGCTTTGGTTGTGGATGGCGATGAAGCGAGTGAGCCATCTATAAGGACATGAATGAGGGTGTAATCGGTAGGATCTGGACGCCACCGCCAGTAGATCAGCCAGATTGCACCACTCATGTGAATCACGTCGCAGAGATTTCTAGCATGGTGCGTTACCCTAACGGCGACAAAGACAGCGCTCTTCAAACTTTTTTTGAACATTTATGAGGCGCAGGTTAGCCATAGCTAGCCAATGGAAAGATTACAACTCCGATCGAAATACGAGACAATGGGATTAGACTGTACGACTCAGCACTAACCATGGAGAAGCAACTCGGCTTCATCGTCAACATGGGTAGGTCGTATTTCGAGGAGAGTAATCGTGTCGCGTCGGGTATCGTTGACAAGCACATGATTTCTCTGGTGTACATAACTGGCTGATATGGGTGACCCTACCATGTTGCTGAATTCTGATGACCCGTTGACTATGTCCTTACCCCCTATGAGCCCAGGTACATCCCCGCCTGACACCTACGCAGATTCGGTGATCGGTGCCGCTATTTTCGACCCCAGCGGGCTGCCGAAAGAGTATTTTACAACCCCAGAAAGTGGCGATATTGGCTGGGTGCAAACCATCTTCCAGGCCCTAGGGCTGCGATCGCTGCTGATGTCATCGCTGCGGCTAGAAGGATTTAGCCACGCCATTATTCACGGCAGCGGCTACTTTGCCATCGTGGTGAAGCAAAAAGCCAATTACATCGCCCTGCTGGTTCGTCAAAACGATCTGCGCGGCGTATCCCAATCCTTTGTGCGCTGGGTGCATGAATTTGAGCCCAGTACCCTACGCGACCATCCCCGCTTCAATTCTGTGTAATAGTCTGCCGACCCTTCTCTAGCAGGTAGATAGAGCGATCGCGTTCCTAGGATAGACAGGTTCCACAGGAACGCGATCGATTATGGGTCTACCAGTACAGCCCAGGCTCGCTGGATGCTTAGATATCCAAATCCGTTAGGTCAAGCTTGGAACCATAGGTTTCAATGAACTCCCGGCGAGGGGCCACGCGATCGCCCATCAGCACCGTAAAGATGCGATCGGCCTCGGCAGCATCCTCAATTTCCACGCGCTTGAGAGTACGGGTGTCCGGATTCATCGTAGTACTCCACAACTGCTCCGGCATCATTTCACCCAAGCCCTTAAAGCGCTGGATATCATATTTGGCATTGTCTGGGAAGCCACTGATAATTTGATTGCGTTCGCGATCGCTATAGCAATAGTAGTGGTTGCGTCCCCGTTCAATCTTGTAGAGCGGCGGGCAGGCAATGTACACAAACCCCTGATCCACCATGGCCCGCTGATAGCGGTAGAAGAAGGTGAGCAGCAGGGTGCGAATGTGGGCACCGTCTACGTCCGCGTCCGTCATGATGATGATGCGGTGGTAGCGCAGTTGGGCGGAGTCAAATTCATCCCCCTTAATACCCAGACCTAGCGCGGTGATTAGCGCTTGCACTTCCGTGTTCTTGTAGATCTTGGCATCATCGGTTTTTTCGATGTTGATGATTTTACCGCGCAACGGCAGAATGGCTTGAAACTGGCGATCGCGCCCTTGCTTAGCCGAGCCGCCCGCAGAATCTCCCTCAACGATGAAAATTTCCGACTCGCTAGGATCCCGAGAGCTACAGTCCGCCAGCTTCCCTGGCAGGGTCGATGATTCCAGCACCGACTTACGGCGCACCAGTTCGCGGGCTCGCCGAGCCGCTTCCGCCGCATTGAAGGCCTGAATTGCTTTTTCGAGAATGGCATCCGCCACAGCCGGACGAAACTCTAGATATTCCGTCAGGGTTTCATTCACCAAGGAATCGACAATCCCCCGGACTTCCATGTTGCCCAGCTTGGTTTTGGTTTGCCCTTCAAACTCAGGATCAGGCACCTTCACAGAAATGACGCCGGTGAGCCCTTCGCGGATGTTTTCACCCCCCAAGTTGGAGTCGCTCTCTTTGAGCTTATTGCGCTTGCGGGCGATCGAGTTCATGGTGCGGGTGAGCACCGTTTTCAAGCCCTCTAGGTGCGTCCCGCCATCAATGGTGCGAATGTTGTTGGCAAAGCCCAGCAGGTTGTCTGTGTAGGCATCTGAACACCACTGCAGCGCCACTTCCACCTGCACATTGTTGCGTTCACCCGAGACAAAAATAATTTCTTCGTGGATGGCCTGCTTATCGTTGTTGATGTAGGCGACGTACTCCTTAATCCCACCGGCATAGTGGAACACATCACAGCGCGGCACATCCCGCTTGAGCAGCTCTAGGCGCTCATCGGTGAAGACAATTTCTACCCCAGCATTGAGGTAGGCCAATTCCCGCAGCCGACCCGATAGGGTGTTGTAGTCAAACTCAATCCCCGTGGCAAAGATTTGGGTATCGGGCTTGAACTGCACCGAGGTCCCGGTGCGATGGTCGGGGCAGGGGGCGATCGCTAGTTCGCCAATGGGCAAACCGCGTTCAAACCGCTGAGTATGCACCTTTTTCTCGCGCCAAACGGTCACTTCTACCCATTCCGACAGGGCATTGACCACGGAAATGCCTACCCCGTGCAAACCACCGGAAACTTTGTAGCCACCGCCCCCAAATTTACCGCCGGCGTGGAGAACCGTCATCACCGTTTCCAAGGCCGATCGACCAGTAGAGGGATGGACGTCGGTGGGAATCCCACGCCCGTCATCCACCACCACCACCGAGCCATCCGCCTTCAGCGTCACTTGAATCTTCTGGCAGTGGCCAGCGAGGGCTTCATCGACAGAATTATCCACCACCTCGTACACTAGATGGTGCAGTCCGCGAGGGCCGGTGGTGCCGATATACATACCTGGACGCTTACGAACAGGCTCTAACCCTTCAAGAACCTGAATCT
This sequence comes from Leptolyngbya sp. DLM2.Bin15, assembly GCA_007694125.1. Lineage (GTDB taxonomy): Bacteria > Cyanobacteriota > Cyanobacteriia > RECH01 > RECH01 > RECH01. Next base: position 1,965 of record RECH01000280.1, on the reverse strand, counting down.
GATCAGCACCATAGTTTTCAGCCATGAATGAAGCGCTCCTATACTGACCTGAAGCCGCTAAAGACTTCTGAATATCAAAAAACACCTAAATTTTAACACAAAAGGCTTGAGGGCGATTTTAGATGGATTTCAGATAAGTTTTACTGCGGGGGTGGTTCAAGACTTACCTGAAGGGGATTGGTGGAAGATGCAGCGATCGCCTGAGACGGTGGCAAATCACCTGCCTATCCCTAGTATATCAACGAATGGGTTAATTAATACATTTGTACTGACATGTTAATTGTAGTCTGTGGCCCAACCGCGACGGGCAAGTCGGGGTTGGCGGTAGAGCTGGCCCAGCGGATGCAGAATTGCATCATCAATGCCGATTCGCGGCAGGTTTACCGAGAGTTGGATATTGGAACCGCAAAGCCATCCAAGGCTGATCAGCGGCGGGTGCCCCACCACCTGCTGGATATTTGCGATCCCACCGAGACCCTGACCTTGGCAGGCTACCAAGAGCGGGCAACCGCCGTGATTAACCAGATCCATCGCTCCACCCATGGATGGGCAAGAGTTCCCCTACTGGTGGGCGGCTCGGGGCTGTACATCAAAGCCATCGTCAATGGTCTACTCATTCCCCGAGTGGCTCCCAATCCTGACCTGCGATCGCAACTCCAAGCGCTAGGGCAATCTCAATGTTATGCGATGTTACGCCAAGTGGACGCGATCGCTAGCCAACGCATCCATGCCCATGACCAAACCCGCACCATCCGCGCCCTAGAAGTGTTCTACACCACGGGCATTCCCCTCTCATCCCAGCAGGGTGAGCAGCCGCCCACCTATCCTGTGTATCAGATTGGTCTGGATTGCCTAGCCGAGAGCAATCGCCTCCAGCAGCGGATTGAGCAACGCACGGCCCAGATGCTGGAGCAAGGCTTGGTGGAGGAAGTGGCAGGTCTATGCGAGCGCTACGGCAGCGATCTACCCTTGCTCAACACCCTGGGCTATCAAGAGATTAAAACCTACCTCGCAGGAACCACCTCTCTCCCAGAAGCTCAGCAGCTCATTGCGCTGCACACCCGCCAGTTTGCCAAACGGCAGCGCACCTGGTTTCGGGCCGATCAGCGCATTCATTGGTTTGACAGCGATGCACCGGATTTGCTCGATCAGGTCTGGCGGGATCTCCAGGTTAACTTTTTTGATCACGCCGATACTCTACAGCCAGTTAACGGTTGAGCGATCGCCGCATGGGGTCAGGAACGCCCATGGACGAACTACCAGCGATCGCCCGCAGATTTTGGCAGCGCAGCAGCTCAGTAAAGTCCAACCCTGGACGGCGTTCGATAGCGGCCACCACCTCAATGGCATCTAGCAAATGGCGGGCGGCCTCCGGTTCCGTATAGCCTCGGCGCTGGGCCACCCGCAAGGCAGCTTCATCCGCCTCCAGTTCCAACTGGGGACTGCGACTCCCCCGCCAAATTTGCGTGCCAGCCAAGGCCGTTAAGCCCCCGGCCGTCACCGCACCGATAGCATCACCCTGGCTCAGTTCAATCAACGTACCCACAACGCCCGCCAGCACAAGTCCTTGGTAGATGCTGGGCTGAAACCAGCGAATGGACGTCAGCCAAGCAACAGTACGCAACAGCATTAAATCCCGCTGGGGTCGAGAAAGCTGTCCCCATAGATCAAAGTTCACGTTGATCGGACGGGTGCGGTGCCAAGGCAGGGGAAAGGTCACGTCCACCACCGCGGCTTGTTCCGGGCGGCTGACCAGTTTGGTAACCATGCGCCCAGAGGCTGGCATGAGATCGAGCAACCGACGAATTTCGGGATCTGGATTCACCATGGCTCACACAAGAAGAACTAGGGGCGATCGCCCAGGAGGATGATCACGATGTCGTAGGCACCTGGTTGACTGACAAATCTTGTTGCTTAGGCTAGGTTGAGCAACGTCAAACCCAGTACCAGCTTAGATTCCGTTGG
>RECH01000248.1 GCA_007694125.1 Leptolyngbya sp. DLM2.Bin15 | reverse complement strand
TTGAGCGATATGAAGAGGGTTGAGCGATATGAAGAGGGTTGAGCGAAGTCGAAACCCGGCAACTCAGCTTTCTTGAATTGAGTCCACCGACTTAACTCAGGCGCTAACCGAGTCGCTGACTCAATTGCCAACTCAGTCAATCACGCGCACCAGCCCACTGCTCAGCCCATCAAAAATACGGTTGACGTGGCTCTTATCAATATCGCTCAACGCCGACTTCGACAACATCAAAGCCATGAGCTGCTCTTGATCGGCTCGGGTAATGCGATGGGTTTCAAAAATTCGACGGATGACGTCCTCAAGGGAGGAAACGGGTAAACTCACCTGACTTTGCATAAATCACTCACAGCGGTAGACACAACTGAAGCGGAGGGGGCTTCACCGTTCCTTTATAGTGTGCCCAATTTTATAGCAAATCTTTGTGATCTCTATACAAAGAACCTGTGATATTCATCACAGCGAAATGAACGCATTCAGCCTGTCTTGCCTGAACGCGCTCTATACCTCAAGGTTGCAATCCGTTACTCTGTCTTCCGTAGCTCCACTCTACCGAATGTCTTTAGGATCCGTATGAGGGGCGATCACCCCTGTTTGACGCTCAGACCTGGGCCGCTGGCAGCAAAAACACTCGACAAATCTACGCATCATTAACGTATAAATTAATACCAACTTAAGCCTTTAACTGCGTAATACTACGACTCTAAAAAGCTAACGCCTTCAACCCATCGTGAAACATCCTAGAATTTCTCCGTAAAGATTCTGAGGTGTTGCCGGCCATGCCCCCCGCCATCATGGGCAGGCCCGTAGAGAACGTAGAGAACACAGAAGAGGGTGATAGAGATGAGCCAATCGATTGCCCCAAGCAGGCTCTATATCAGCCCTCGGGCGTGTGATCCGTCCGTGAATCCGCTAGCATCAAAACAGTCCAAGGCGCTAAGGTCTGGATGTCGCCGTTGAGATTTCCCGTTAGGGAAGGGCGATCGCCTGAGTTCTATGCACGAGTATTGCCCATGAGTCCCGTGATTGATTATTTGCGCATTAGTCTGATTGACCGGTGCAATTTCCGCTGTCAATACTGCATGCCCGAGGGCGAAGACCTGCAGTATGCGCTACAGCAAGATGTGCTGACCAACGATGAACTAATGACGCTGTTGACCCAGGTGTTTATCCCCGCTGGCTTCACCCGTTTTCGGCTCACCGGCGGCGAACCGCTGCTGCGGCCGAGAGTGGTGGATCTAGTGGGGGCGATCGCCTCCCTGCCCGACACCCAGGATCTGGCCCTGACCACCAACGCCTTTCTGCTGGCCGACTTGGCCGAGGATCTCTACCAAGCAGGTCTACGCCGGGTGAACATTAGCCTCGATTCCCTGACACCGGAGATTTTTGACCAGATTATTGGCAATCGGGGGCGATCGCGCTGGCAGCAGGTGTGGGATGGCATCTTGGCGGCCCATCGGGTGGGCTTTAGCCCCCTCAAGCTGAACGTGGTGGTAATTCCGGGGCTGAACGACCATGAGGTGCTGGACTTAGCAGCCCTCAGCATCGATCGAGAATGGCACGTGCGGTTTATTGAATTTATGCCCATCGGCAACGGCGATCTGTTTCAACACCGAGGCTGGGTGGCCTCCGAAGAGCTGCGGCAGCGTATCCGCGATCGCTGGGGTTTAACCGATGGCGCGGTGCGGGGCAATGGCCCGGCGGATGTTTTTCAAATTCCTGGAGCCAAGGGCACCCTGGGGTTCATTAGCCAAATGTCGGAATGCTTTTGCGATCGCTGCAATCGCATGCGCCTCTCGGCCGACGGCTGGCTGCGCCCCTGTTTGCTGAATGAAACCGGGCAGATTGACCTGCGCACCGCTCTCCGCCAAGGCGTCCCCCTAGCCCATCTGCGAGATCAGGTGCAGGCCCTGGTGGACTACAAACCTGAGATTAACTATAAGCAACGGGAATCGGGCACCACCGGCCGCTATAGCCGCACCATGTCTCAAATTGGCGGCTAGCTGACAGACCTGGGTCTAAGATCCCCGATGTTTCTCAAACTTGGGGCCAAGATCCCCGATGTTTCTCAAACATCGGGGATCTTCTTTACAGTAACCCCGGTCAAGCATCCCTCACGAGGCTACCGGTTCAGCGGTCGGTGGAGCTGCAGGCTCTGAGGACGTTTGCTGCAAAATCTCCAAGATTTCTCGCTCAAAGACAACTTGGGCCCGATTGGTGCGGCCTCCCACGTAGAGCTGATCGCCCACCTGCAGCGCCCACACCTGGGAATGGGACACATAGCTCATCAGCACGCCAATCATCAGCAGACCAAAGCCTAGGTAGACAAAGGGAATGCCCGGATCTGCTTTGATCTGTAGGCCCGTACTGCCCACCAAATCAGCGATCGCCAAGGTGATGCCATTCACCTCCACCGACATGCCCTGACGCACCGTGGCGACCAAGTCACCCTCCATGTCGTACACCAGCAAAATACCCTGGAGGTCTTTCGCCACCAAGGATACCCCTTCGCTCAAGTCGGGCTTGGTGGGTACCCAGGTGCCCCAAATGCGGCCGCTGGGGATATTCAACTGCCCCATGGGAAGTTCCAAAATTGGGCTATTGTTTAGCTTCACCCGCACAGCAGCGATCGCCCAGTCGGCTTGATAGAGCGTCACGCCGTGGTAGCGCATCGGTTCATTCACATGGATTGTCTTGCGCTGCACCTCCTCGCCCTGGTCATCCAACACCGACAGATCAGAATAAAACTGATCGATGCGCCCCTCCGGTGTGTAGTCGATCCAAAAGCGATTCACCTTCACCGACCAGTCTTTGGGAATTTGTGCTTCGGCCCACGGCCCGGCATCGAAAATATTCTGGATTTTGAACACCTGCCCATCCGGAATCATCTCCTGGGCAAAAAAGCCGGTCATCGCGCCCCAGATCGCGCCCCCCAAAATAATCAACATGCTGGCATGAACCACAATCGGGCCAATCCGCCCAGCAATCCCCTTGCGGGCATAGAGCGTCTGCCCCTCTTGAAAGGTGAGGTAGCGCTTCTGACGCAGCAGCGGTTCTAGGGTCTCTAAACTGCCCTCCGACATCTCCGTGCTCAAAGCCAGCTTCTCGAACTGGCGAGGTTGATCATAGTACCGCCAGGTTTGCGCCGCTTTCAGGGAGGGCAACTGACGGGTAAAGGTGCAGGCGGTGAGGCTACTCCCCAACAAAATCAGCAGCGCCAAGAACCACCAAGTGCGATAGACGTGATCCAACCCCAAGGTTAAGAGCACCTTCCAGGAGAGAAACCCAAACAGGGCCGGGTCTTCGGGATAATTGGCTTGGTAAAAGCTAAGGGACTCGCCCTGCTCAATTACCGTGCCGGAAATACTAAACACAGCGATCGCCAACAGCAACGCGATCGCCAACCGCAAATCGGCCAACAGGGGCACCATGTCTTGGGTCACATAGCGACGCAGGGCAGCGATCGCCCTAGAAAACAGGTTGGAAGATGAAGTCTCAGCCATGGGATGTCACATCAAAGAATAGGAAAATCAGGGATGCGCCAGCCTCAGATACCACTGGGCAACACCCGCAGCACAATTGAGAAGACGCCAAACCCCACCAGCAACACGCCGCTAGCAGGGGTGATCCAACCCGACCAGCGCCGCAGTTCTAGCAGTTTTTTAATCGAGGCCGTGAAGGTGCCCGCCAGAACCAGGGGAGCCACATAGCCAATGGCATAGCAGAGCAGCAGGCCACTGCCCACAAGCGGATCCGCCGTTTCCACCATCCAGGCCAGAAGAGTAGCCAAAACCGGTGTGCTGCAAGGGGAGGCAACTAAACCAAAGGTCAACCCCAGCAGGTAAGACCGTAGACCCCGCGGCCAGTCGGCCGCAATCCAGTCGGTGCCGCCTAGGTTGGGTAGGGGAATCGGTAGGGCATCGAGGAGGTATAGACCCATGGCGATCGCCACCACGCTGACCACAATCGGCAGCCCAATCCCCACCTGGCCATACACCTGACCCACCACGGCCGCAAATACACCCAGCGCCGCCAGGGTCGTCGCCAAGCCCAGGGCAAACCAAAGAGATTGAATGGCAGCCTGCAGGCGGGTGGTAGCTTCGTAGCCGCCAATGTAACCGACGGTAATCGGCAGCATGGATAACATGCAGGGGGTGAGGCTTGTGAGCAATCCTGCCAGGGTAATGATGGCAATGCTGGTGGGGGTGATATGGGCGAGCTGGCTGGAGACTAACCCGTTGGCAAAGGACTCCAGTTCGTAGAGGCGAGTTTGTAGCGTATCAAGCATGGCGATCGAGACGGGTCTCTGGGAAGGCGAGGGTGTCTAGGGGATGAATGGTAAGACTTGGGAATGAAAAGCGGCGATCGCCCTTGACGCATCGTGACGCATCGTGGGGCATCACCAACTGTCCCTGCTTTATTGTATCGGGTTGATTGTATCGGGTTGAATGGGTCGAGATGATCGCTATCGCGTGGGGGGCGATCGCTCCTCCTGTCATCAGCTCGCTACCGGCATAGCCACCACCTTGCGATCATGCCCTTCCCGCGCCACACGCACCAGCAGCCCCGCCGACACCAAGCTAGACAACATGGAGCTTCCCCCATAGCTAAACATCGGGAAGGGTAGCCCCGTGGTTGGCAATGCGCCCGTAGCCACGCCAATATTCAACAACGACTGCCCTACCAGCAACGCCACAATGCCGATCGCCACCAATCGATGAACCGGACGCTGGGCCTTGACAGCAACCCTTAGCCCGACGGTGGCGTAGGTAAACAACAGTAGCAGCAGCAGCAAACCACCCGCCAAACCAAATTCTTCCGCATATACGGAGAAAATGAAGTCGGTGTATTGAATGGGCAAGTAGAACAACTTTTGCTGAGATAGGCCAAACCCAGTTCCCCAGATCCCACCTGACCCGATCGCCATCAAGCTTTGCACCAGTTGATAACCATGCTGGGTAGGGTCTGCCCAGGGATCTAAAAATGAGATCACCCGCTGCCGCTGATAGGGATTTGAGGCCAAGCTAATCAACGCTAAACTAAACCCACCACCGGCTGCTCCCATCAGGTAGATGTAGGGCAAACCAGCAGCCAGCGCTACCATCCACACCACCATTCCACAGAGCGCCGCCGTACTGAGGTTGGGCTGGGTGAGAATGCTGCATAGAACAATCCCAAAAACCCCAATCCAGCCTAGCCGAGTGGCCCAACTCAGCCGATCCCATTGCCCAAAAATCCGCGCACTTTGTAGCACCAGCGCTGGCTTAATTAATTCTGAAGGCTGAAGCGATAAGGGGCCAATCACCAACCAGCGCGTTGCGCCATTCACCGTAAAGCCCAGGCCTGGAATATGGGTCATCAAAATCAGCCCTAGGCATAGCAAGACCAGCCAGTCTGTAATCCCCAACATGTAGCGTAATGGCGAGTGGGTGAGGAAGTTAAAGCCAATCAAGCCAATAAAAATCCAGATGAGCTGGGTTCTGAAGTAATACAAACCATTGCCCGTCTCTGCCTCTGCCACCACATAAGAAGCAGAAAAGAGAACAATCAGCCCCACCAACAGCCACAAAAACGTCAGCCATCGCAGGATGCGAGCCTCGATCGCCCAATCCTTGACCGATGGATCAAACACGGGGATGGCATAGTGCAGAATATTCACCATGGCAGATTGACCTTGTCCTATCCCACTCAACATAGGCACAGTATAGGCTCAAACTTCAGTCCCATCCCTGCACCACAAAAAAAAGAGGTCAACGAGTGACCTCCTCAGCATTCAACAAAATCAATAAACCTTGAAACGAGCAAGACCCCAGCAACCTGTGCCAGGACTACAGGCGATCGCCCCTAGGCAAGGCCGGTATTCATGCCAGGCTTGCCGGTAGCCAGCTCAACCTTAATAATTTTGCCACCCATTTTCATGATGCGCTGTTGCTCCCGGAACCAGTTATCGTAGGCAACTAGTTTCGTGAAGTAGGTGTTCTGTAATTCGCGCTGCGTGCGGATTCGAGTTTGGCTAGGCACACAGGCTGTAACTTTAAACATTCGCATCGGCGACCATCTCCCTCAGTGAGCTAAAGACGTAAATCTGGATAAAAATCTAAGAACCTATTGTTCGCTTGATATACCCAACTACTTATAGCGGGTTTTCTATACAGAAGACTGGGAGTCAAGAATCAACCTTAAGCTATCAGAACTGACAAACCGCCAGCTTTCACAACCTAAAACTCACTCCCAACTGCCCAATCTTCACCATAGTGGGCGGTAAGCTACACGTCGAGCGCTCTGCTTACCCAATGCACTAGCTTAAGCCAGAGCAGATGTAGTCGAAGTAAACACCCATTTCCTTACCAGCATCAGCGCCCACTAGGCTAGCGGTCACTTCTTTCATGGCTTGGATAGCTTGCACAGTTGCACCAACCGGTACACCCAAGGAGTTGTAGGTTTCTTTCAAACCGTTGAGCACGCGCTCATCGAGGATGGAAGGATCACCAGCCAACATGGCGTAGGTGGAGTAGCGGAGGTAGTAGTCGAGGTCGCGGATGCAAGCAGCATAGCGACGGGTGGTGTACATGTTACCACCGGGGCGGGTGATGTCAGAGTACAGCAGGGACTTAGCCACAGCTTCTTTGACGATGGTTGCAGCGTTAGCGCTGATGGTGCTAGCGGCACGAACGCGCAGTTCACCGCTTTGGAAATAGCCTTTCAGCTTCTCCATCGCAGAGGCGTCAAGGTACTTACCTTGAACGTCAGAGGAATTGATAACCGAAGTGATAGCGTCTTGCATGATTTAGCTTCCCTAAACGAAGTCGTTATGAATCAAAAGGTTTGAACGGCTGCTGGTGGGGTAAAACCCTACTGCATTGCCCCAACAACATAGTCGAAGTAAGCACCGGCTTCAGCCGCATCTTCAGAGGACATCAGAGAGGTGGCAATACCTTTCATGGCGCGAACGCTTTCTGCCACTGCATCGATGGGGGTGCCGAGAGAACGGTACATCTCACGAACGCCAACGATTCCGATTTCTTCGATGGGGGTGACATCACCAGCTACAACCCCGTAGGTCACGAGGCGGAGGTAGTAGTCCATGTCCCGCAGGCAAGTAGCGGTCATTTCTTCACCGTAGGCGTTGCCACCGGGAGAAACAACATCAGGGCGCTTCTGGAACAGTTGGTCGCCAGCTTGCTTGATGATGCGCTCACGGGATTCCGTTAGCACTTGAGCAATCCGTAGGCGGCTTTCACCGGAGGTTACGAATGATTTGATCCGATCTAGCTCACCGGGGCTGAGGTAACGAGCCTCAGCGTCGGCATTCACGATTGATTTCGTGACAATACTCATGGATGGATTCCTCCAAAAAAAAGAAAGATATCGTGGGTATGTCCAAACTTGCGATCGCTTCGAGCGCTTATTTGATGATCCGTGCAACCGACATTGGGGTATGAACGATCACTGAGACGTCTCTGGATTCATCAGCGTTATTCGGAACGATACAAGCAGTTAAGCTTAGCTACCTTCGGGAAATATTTTGCGGCATTTAGTTCACATACTTCGCCTGTTTGCAATATTTCGTAATATCACCCTCATTTTGCGACGGGGGGATCAGGGGGGTGCAAAACCACCCGAACCCCAGCACCAGCAACTGTTTCCAGTTCCTAGCGCGAACCACCGCTGCACCCATCGCCGAAAGACACTCTGGCCAGCGATCGCAAAATTCTGAGAAAGGCTCCCGGCTCGTCGCCACCTTGGCAGCGATCGCCTAGAGCTTGGGAACATCACGGTAAAGGTAGCGATCGCCACCTGCTGCCCCCTAGAGGCAGATAGGCTCGGCGAAGGTCACCCAGTACGTTAATCGCGTTTAACAGGCGAAGAACAGCAACCTAGGGCAATTTAACGCCGCAGTAGGCACAGGCAGAACCCGCGATCGCACCCAGATGATCTCTAGAGGGCGATCGCGGTTGTTCTAGGAGAGCGTTAGCCCTTCAGAGAATCCTCGGCCGGCACACCCATGCGCGGCACCACCGGGGTAAAGCTAGGCACCACTAGATCCCGATTTTGCTTCGTGAGCTGGGTATAGAGCCGCTCGGTGTTGGGGAAGTTGGCTGCAGGCAGGGTGGGGAAGCGGTTATAGGGCACCACATCTTCACCAAAGGCTTGCAGATACTCCATGCTGTTCACCATGGCACCAATGAAGCTACGAATCCCTTCCGTCGCCAAAACCTGGTTGTACTTACGGATTTCAGCTTGGTCAAGGGGAGCCCGGCCCAAGAAGTGCTTGGTACCCAGCTCAATCACCTTGGTGTTGGGATAGGGGGTGTAGAACTCTTTGATGTAGAGCTTCGAACACCCTAGGGCTTCAATGAATTCCTTGAGGTTGATCTCAAGATTGGCCAGCTTGCTTTCAAGCACCGTGAATTCATTTTCAACAATGTACGGTGCGATATCCCGCTCAAAGACCTGCCGATAGGCAGCAGCAATCACCGTTTGCACCTGAACCGCATCTTGAGCCCGAGTCAGCTTGAAGACCTTGGTTTGCTCGCGGCGCTTGCTCACCCCTTGAGCCACCCGGAAGGTCACATCTGGCTCCGTCCGCAGGTTAGAAACACCACCCAATTCCACAAAGCGTGGGGTTTCTTCCTTGATGATCTTGGCGTTCTTGTCGCCAATGCTGCCCACCCGGGACGTGCGCAGAGCCAGCCCCTTCGGCGTCACATAGCGCTCGTAGGGAATGGTGTCTTCCCCAAAGGCTTCCGCATATTCTGGGCTGTCGATAATGCTGTCCACCAGCGCATAGAAACCTTGCTTGGCACAAATATCGAAATACTTGTTGGTTTCTTGGCGACCGTAGGTGGGGCGACCCAGGAGACGACGGTGGATATATTCAACCGCCTTCATCACATAGAGCGATGTCCAGTAGAGCTTACGGAAGGGCTCCGACTTGGCAATCATGCGGATGAATTCCCGCAGGGTAATGTCCCCGTTCTCCAGCTTGATTTCTGCAACCTTCAGGCGCTGCCCTTCGTAGACATCGCGGCCAAACACCTGTAGGTAGGCAGCCCGAATCACCGCTTGGGTGGAGCTTTCTGTGTACTTGATGCTGGCGTTGGCGGTGGTAGGAATTTGGTTGAGCTTGAAGACCTTGGGCCCAAGCGTTCCCGGTGCAGCGCCTCGGGCTCCTGGATTGCTCAGTTGGTTGTTGATGCCCGGGCCACGATTAATCAAAATCCGGCGGGTATCTTTACCAAAGGGCGCAGGGCTGTTGCTGGGATTGCGAGTTTCTTTGGGGAAAATCGCGCCAAACTGAATTTCCAACGGATCGTTCCCCGAGCCATAGGGGTGTTGATCGGGGAAGGGCTGGTTGTAGGAGGCAAAGGTGGTGAGGAACTGAGGGATCTTGCGGAACGGCGCACTGTACTTAAACAGATCTTGCTGCGGCCCCCAGTTGCGGCATTCCTGAGCTTCTTGGCCTAGACCACGCAGGTAGGGTACCGTCTCTTCTCCGAAGTAGTCCGAATATTCTTGGGAGTCTACCAACGCATCCACCAAGGCAGACAGACCACCCTGAGACACGACCGCAAAGTAGCGTTGCACCTCTTCACGGCTGCTGGGCCCACGACCGAGGATATGCCGGAAGGCTAGTTCCAGCGCACGGCTGTTGATGTAGGGCTCAAAGAAGTTCTTGCGATAGAGGGGCGACTTGGCAAGACGGCGCACAAACTCCTTCATGGAGATATCGCCATTCTTCACCTTCGACTCTAAATCAGACAAGGCCAAGGAATAGGCGCGGGTGATGTCGCGCTCAAAGATTTGCCGGTAGGCCGCCTTCACGACATCAATTTTCTCGCCGCTGGAGAGCCCTGGCTTCATGGCATAGACAGGACGACGCTCGGAAGCGTTGTAGTAAATCTGAGGCAGTGCCAGACCTTGCTGATCAGACGAGGGACGCTGACGCACTTTGTTGGACGGCGTTGGCGCTTCAAACTCGGTCACCAAGACATCGAAGTATTGGGCAACGACGGACGCAGCATCCAAGTCCTTCTTGAAGTAGCCTAGGGCGGCTTGACGCATTTCCCGGAGGGCTACCAATGTGGCCACCCCAGAACAGGCGTTTTCAATAATTTCCCGCAACCCGCGCACGTTGACGGAAATGATATTGGGATCCCCTGCCACGATCGCGTAGGTGACATAGCGCAGGAACCAGCTCAGGTCACGCAGAGACTTCTGCATGTTGCTGGGGCCATAGCGGGCCACGTTAATGGGGCGGAACCCAGCCGGCACAGGGCCGCTGCTGGTTGCGCTAAAGAGCGATCGCAACCCTTCTAGAAACCCACCACCACTTTCAACGTAGGTGGCCGTACCCAGTTTCATGGATTCCTGGGTGTTCATTTCCTGACCACCCATGGTCACTGCAGCCACGACGTCTTCGTCGATGGGCTTTTCTAGGAAGGCTAACGGTGAGCCTCCCACGAAAATGCGGTTTGCAGCGCGGGAAACGATTAATTCTGAGTTTCTAGTTAAAATTTCTGATATTTCTAGTCGCTTTAGCCCAGACCCAAAGTAGCGAGATAGCTCACTGAGTTCTCCGCGCCCCAAGAAGCGATCTTGTTGTTCAGCCTGAGAGATAGTTGCAACGGGTAGGGTTTGATATAGCTGCGGACGTGCAACAGAGCTTCCACCACTTGCCTTAACACTCATCGGATTTCAAAAGCTCCCTTAGTTTCATACTTGCATCTAAATCTGCCCGGAGTGTCACCAGGTAAACACTTTTCGGTCTCCAGTCGGCGCAAGCTATCAAGTTGCGATCGCTGGCTAAGATTCACCGAAACGACGACCCAGGGTTCATAAACTCAGTCTTTAGAGTAAAACGTTTCGGGTTCACCACACGACTTTATTAAAAAGTGTGACAAGGGCCCACCGAATGTCTTGTAGGCAATCATAGAAGATAACGGTATCCTTCCTGAGAGTTGGTATAAGTTTTGTTACGTTCAGGGGTGATCCATGGAACAGATCGCACCTCAAATCTGAGTTAAGGACTAGTGGAAAGCCTACCGTACCCCACCTTAGTGCCTAGGTGCCATCAGCCCTCAACACCAACCCACCTATCGGGTAGAGCATCTACCGTGGAGCTACGGACACTAGGCAGCGATCGCGCCCCCTAAGTCTCATCCCCTCCACCCCCCTCCTCCTCACCATTGCACATATCTTTATTCTTAACGTTTGATGGACTCAACGATAGCGATCACCCTGCAGCGTTCTGTCGTCCTAGGGCTAGCCACACTGCCTCTTTTAGCCGCCTGTGAGCTGGGCAATCCTTCCAACCAGGCCACGCCCTCATCCATCCTGCCAGCCACCTTAGATGAGGGGCTGAAACTGGGGGTGCTGTTGCCCACCACGGGCGATCTAGCTCCCATCGGGCAGCCCATGGTCGCAGTCTTACCGCTCCTCGTCGATCAGGTGAATGCCTGCGGCGGCGTCAACCAGGCCCCCGTCACCCTCATCATCAAAGATACTCAGACCGATCCGGTGGCAGGCGTAGAGGCTATGACCCAACTGGTTGAGGTAAATCGGGTGCATGGGGTGGTGGGTGCCATCGCCAGCAGTGTCTCCAGCGGCGCGGTGGAGGTGGCCGTACGCAACCGGATTCCGCTCCTCTCACCTGGCAGCACGAGCCCGATTTTTACAGAGCGGGCCAAGCAAAACGACTTTCGGGGCTACTGGGCCCGCACCGCCCCCCCCGATCGCTATCAAGCAGCAGCCCTGGCCCAGTTGGCCATCGATCGCGGCTACGATCGCATCTCCACGATCGCCATTAACAATGACTATGGCATAGGGTTGGAGCAGGCCTTTGTAGCTACCTTTGAAAAACTGGGCGGCACGGTCATCAATCGAGACAATCCCAGCCGCTACGACCCACAAGCCACCACATTTGAATCGGAAGCTGCCGCGGTCTTTAGTAATTCACCGGATGCCGTCCTAGCCGTGCTCTATCCAGAAACCGGCAGTTTGCTGTTGCGATCGGCCTACCAACAGGGGCTCACCAATGGCGTACAGATCTTGCTCACCGATGGCGTCAAAACCGAGACATTTCCTGACGATGTAGGACAAACAGCCGACGGCAGCTACATTCTGTCAGGAGCGATCGGCACCGTGCCAGGGGCCAGCGGCCCCGGTCTTGAGCAGTTAACCGCCCTGTGGGAGGAGACCCAAGGCACCGGCATCAGTGCCTTTGTACCCCATGCCTGGGATGCAGGTGTCTTGCTGATCTTGGCAGCCCAAGCTGCCGGCACCCATCGGGGCGAGGCGATCATGGCTGAGCTGCGATCGGTTGCCGGGGGAGATGGCGTGGAGGTGAGCGATGTTTGCGAGGGGCTAGCGCTGTTGCGGGATGGGCAAGCGATTAATTACCAAGGAGCCAGCGGTAATGTGGATATCGATGAGTATGGCGATGTGGTCAGCAACTACGACATCTGGACGGTGACCGACGAGGGGGCGATCGCCGTGATCGATCACATCAGGCTGGATTAGATCCTTGATTAGATCATCGAGTTAGCGCGAGACCCGCAACAGCAAACCAATGCCCACGGCAATCCCTAGAAAATTAGGTAGCCAAGCCCCTAAAAACGGAGATATGGTACCCGTTTGGGCGATCGCTCCCGTAATGGATGCCAGGAGGTAGTACCCAAAAATCATCAAGACGCTGATGGCAAAGCTTGTGGCCCTGCCCGTACGGCTAGATCGACTCCCCAACGACGCACCCACCAAGCCCAGGGCTAAGCAGGCAAAGGGGAGAGAATATTTTTGCTGAATCCGCACCCGCAGTTTGCGAATGCGATCGGTATCGCCCGTTTGCTCAATCAGCGCCAGCTCTTCCTGGGACTCTAGGATATTCATTTCGCCATAGTCTCGACGGCGAGAAGCTAGATCGAGGGGCGTGCGCGGCAGGGTAATCTGCTGCTGCTCGAAGGTGACAATGTTGCGAAATCGGCCATCAGCCGACACGAGGTAGATGGTGCCGTCATAAAAATCCCAGACATTGCTTTCCAGATTCCACTCCGCCGCTTGAGCGATGGCAATCTGGCTAGTTTCAGGTCGAGAGAGGTCGAGATACGTCACGCCACCCATGCGTTCGCCATCAAACTCCCGCGCGTAGAAAAAGCGAGTGAGCACATTTTGCCGCTTGCCCGGCTCAATCTGCATCATGTTGTACTCTTGGTAAACAATATTCTCTTCCCGAAAGGGGAGGCGATCGCGATTGAGAGCCCGCTCTAGGGTAATTGCTGCCTGGTAATTAGCCGCTGGCACAATCATTTCATTGAACGCAAAGGTGCAGCCCGTAATCACCAAACTCAAAATAATGCTGGGCACCACCAGCCGCACCACGCTCACCCCACAACTGCGCAGGGCCACCAATTCACTATCTGCCGCCAGCCGGCTATAGGTCATCAGCGTGGCCAACAGCGTTGACATGGGCAGCGAATAGGCAATGAACTGCGGCATATTCAGCAGCAAAATTTCAATGGCAAGCTGAATCGGCAGTCCGGATTCGGTGACCCGACGAATTAAATCAAAGACAGCCCCAACGGAAACACCAAGAGATGTGAACAGCCCAACGCCAAACAAGAAGGGCAGCACCAACTCCAGCATGATGTATCGATCCATCACCGAAAGCCGAGGCACCCAAGCTGGCAGGCTAGACTGCGGGGTTGATGAGCGAGAGATCCCAGAGGTCATAGATACAGACGGATAGAGTTGGCTACCAAGGAGGTGATTATCTAGGGTACGACAGGCGTCAAGGGGTACGCTTCACCATCGTCCTTCACCATCCTAATCGAAAGGGGCTGGTTGTCTCATCGGGCTATCTCGTCGGGTTATCTACGATGGCGAGGCGATCGCTTCCCAGCGTTGCCAGGCTTGCGGCCCATAGCCATAGGAAAACCGTTGGGGATGGATGAGTTCAGCCAAGATTTCTAGCGAATCCACCAGTCTAGGCCCTGGACGGTTGAAATAGTGATTGCCATCTACCAGATACACCTGGTTATGGCGCACCGCCCGCAATGCCGACCAGCCCGATCGCTGGGTGAGTAGATGCATGTCTTGCCGAATGCGATCGAGGCCAAACCCACAGGGCATCACAACAATCACCTCCGGATCCGCCTGCTGTAGATCGGCCCACGCTAGCCAAGGTGAATGCTGCCCAACGGTGCCGAAACAGGAGCGTCCACCGGCGATCGCCACCTGTTCTGGCACCCAGTTTCCTGCCGCCATCAAGGGTTCCATCCATTCAATGCAAACCACCGAGGGGCGATCGCCCTCAGCTAGATCCTGGGTTTGTTGCGCACAGGCCGCCACCCGCTCCTGCAGCGCCGCCACCACAGCATCAGCTGCCACCCCCACCATGGCTCCCACCCGTCGCAGGTCGTCCCACAGATCGCTGAAGCAGGCCGGCTGCAGCGACAAAATCCTAGGCTGAATCGTGGTGAGACCCGCCACCGCCTGCTCCACCTCCGCCAAGCTCACCGCACAAACCTCACATTGGGCTTGGGTGAGAATATGGGTGGGGCGCAGGTGTTCTAGCACATCTGTTTCAACCCGATAGACACTCAGAGCCTTTTGCAGCAGCAGGGTGACGCGATCGTGGATCACCGCACTATTGCCCTGGGGGTCAAAGGTTGGCTGAGTACATATCGGCAGCGTCATGACAGGATCAGGGTAGTCACATTCATGGGAACGCCCCACCAAATAGTCGGTTA
The DNA here is from genome assembly GCA_007694125.1 of Leptolyngbya sp. DLM2.Bin15. Classification (GTDB taxonomy): domain Bacteria; phylum Cyanobacteriota; class Cyanobacteriia; order RECH01; family RECH01; genus RECH01. The sequence goes on along the minus strand of RECH01000248.1, from coordinate 30,408 downwards.
ACCCTAGGGCAGCCACCAGTTCCGTCGCACTGGGAATCAGCGACACAATTCGCAAGTCTGATCGGAGCATACTACCTTGACCTATTCCTATCTTGACTAGACTGCATATTGGCTAGACTGACGCAATCGTTTAAAAATATCCAGCCGTTTGTTGTAGACTGAGCCCCCAAACTTCCGCATGAGTACGGAGCGAAGAGGGGGGCTTAAAGTGGTAAGTTTGGAGGAGGACGACACGTCCATAGGCTAGTTGCTCCATGACCTTGAGTGAAATCCACGTTAGTGATCCTCAACCGTTGATGGGCACCCACATCTACCCATTAAGCCAGCCATCTCCATGCTAGACATCACGAATGCCATAGGGTGTCAGCTACAAGAGATGTGCCCATAGGAACTGCGCTGATAGTGATCATCCATCCTGTTCATGCCAAACAGGTTCATGCCAAATAGTTTGCACCAGCTTCAGCGTACACCTGTGACAGTTCGCTCTTTTACCCTGTTGAACTTAACGGTCTAAGCTATGTCCAGTCCCAGTGCGGTGCTGCCGCCCCTAGCCAGCTCAGTTTGGCATCACTGCTTTGTGGAAACTAACCGGATCCGCCTCCATTGCGTGACCCAGGGCACGGGAGATCTGGTCGTGCTTCTACATGGATTTCCAGAGTTTTGGTATTCATGGCGGCGACAAATCCCTGCCTTGTCCCGGCACTTTAAGGTTGTAGTGCCCGACCTGCGGGGCTACAACGATTCAGACAAGCCTCTGACTGGATATGACCTTGACACGTTAATCACCGACATTCAAGGCCTCATTCAAGGGCTAGGATATAGCAAAGCCCATATCGTTGGTCATGACTGGGGCGGTGTAATTGCCTGGCATTTTGCCCAAACCCTGCCGCAGCATCTCCATCGCCTAGCGATTTTGAATGCACCCCATCCCCAACAATTCGTCCGAGAGATCGTGGGCAACTTCGATCAACTCTGGCGAAGCTGGTACCTCCTTGCATTTCAGGTGCCAGAACTTCCAGAGTGGATCATCCAGCAAAACCTGCGGGAGTTTGTCACCCGCTTGTTTCAGGATCTATCCATTCGGAAAGGCGCATTTACCGCAGCCGATACCGAGATCTATCGAGCGGCCCTCGCGAAGCCCCGAGTGCTCTCCGCTGCCCTCAACTACTATCGCCAACTCCTGGCTCCCAGCGCCTGGCTGCGTCAATGGCAGCGATCGCCTAAACCTATCACCACCCCCACGCTTGTGCTTTGGGGAGAAGATGACCACTTCCTACATAAACGGCTTAGCCAAGGATTAGGAGCCTTGGTCGATGCTCCGTTTCAACTGAAGTTAATTCCTCAGTGTGGTCACTGGATTCAGCAGGAAGCCCCCCAAACCGTGAATCGAGAATTACTCCGATTCTTAAGGCAACCCTTTTAGGGAGATGCAAGTCTACAGCTAGGGGCTGGTGAGCATCATCCCCTAGCTCGGGGAGCCGACCTCACGCCCAGGGCTTTTGTATCGAAAACTACATAAATTGTTGATGTTTTTGATAGTCTACCGGCTCTTTGTCAGAAGACATGTCAAACTGTAGAGCCTCTCTGGAGAAACTGACAGAATAGAAGTAGATCTCCATCATGCAGAGGCACGATTGATTTGCCGACGAGTTTTTCGGGTTGCGATCGCGATCTATTCCTGCTCAACCCTAGATTTTATAGATAGATGCAATGTAGGTCTCGCTGTTCTTCACCTGAGTCAACCCTTTCATGAAGCATTCAACCCCACGACGCTATGATAGACCCCCAATTTTTGGCATCGCAATCCATACAAGCTCTGGACAGACAACCTGATCCCGAACTCAACCAACGCTTAGGACTCTACCAGGTCTTTTTAAGGCTCTATGAGCAAAACCGAGGACTGCTGGATGAGATTTTAAACCTGGAAATGTCAGGAGCCCGCTCTCTACGAGGATCCATGTTTCCCTTCGTACAGGGCATGGTTTTAGGGCAACGAGCTTATATTATCACCAATTTAGTGGGCAGCCGGAGCCAAACCTTTGCCCAGCCTCAACATGTATGGACAATCGGTCGAGACTCACGCCGGGTGAATGTGCCCATTCGCGATCGCCGTCTATCTCGATACCATGCATCGATTGAATATATTGCCCAAGAGGGCTTCTATCTGCGTGACTTGGGCAGCAGCAATGGATCCTTTGTGAATGGCGAGTTGTTGCGTCAGCATAGGCTCCTAGCCGATGGCGATCAAGTGCGTTTGGGCAGCTTGACGTTTACATTTTTTGTCACCCAAGAAATTCAGCAGCTCAGCGAACTATCTCCCGATGTATTAACCCAGGTGAGCCTGGCAGACACGCCCCCCACCATGCCTCTCGATCCGGAGTATCAAGACGCCTATCAAGACGCAGAGGATGTCTGGGCATCGCAGGAGGATGAAGCGCGAGACTCCACAGCCCTCGGCTCTGAAGATACCTCGATGTTTATGCGCCGCCATCCTTAAGGTTCACAGGTGTCCTACCCTGCAGCCCTAGTCTGTGAAGGGCAGCGATCGCCCTACATTAGACTGTACAGCGGTGCCAAAAAGCTGCCCCATGAGCAGGGCCTGGGCCTGGGGCATTTGCCCATAGCTAAACAGGTAGGGTAGATCGGGGCTCGTTGCCGCTTGACAGGCCGCAACTCCGTAGGGACTGCCGTAGATTAGCAAGGCTTGAATGGGACAGGTTTGGTGCAACGCCGCCAGCCACTGCTGGGCAAACTGGGTGAGCCCGGCCGCCCCTCGAAACGGATTACCCCGCACAAAAAGCTGCACAAGGGTGGGACGAGCCGGCAGAATTGCGCCCGGCTGACAGGGGCTGTGGGGATCAATAAGCCGCAGGGCATAGCCATGTTGCTCAGGTATGACGATTGCTGGACTGGTGAGCCCCAAGGATGGGCAATGAACCAGGCTATCCACCAAAATTACGTTCCAGCCTAGGTCATCGGGTTGGAGGTCGGCGATGGGGAATGAGCCCTGGCGATCGCTAGACTGCTCAAGAATAGTCTGCACCGTGGCGATCGCCTTGGGCGTGGCGATAGCATCCAAGACCAAGGGCGGCGGCGGCAGGGTTTCCCACTGATGGGAGGTATCGCCCGCCGGTAGGCGATGACCGAGGATGCGATGCTTGGCGTGCCAAAGGCGATCGAGGGATGCATGGATCTGCTCTAGGGGCAGCTCCCCCGCATCCACCGCCTGGCAAATCGCCTGCACCGTGGCCACCGGATCCGCTGGCATCAGCAAACAATCGGCTCCCGCTCGAATCGCCTGGATCGCCGCCTCGGTGGGGCCATAGCGGCGGGCGATCGCTCCCATCACCAAAGCATCGGTCACAATCAACCCGTCAAACCCCCACTGCCGCCGCAGCCAATGGGTTAACAGCAGGGGCGAGAGGGTGGCGGGATAGTTGGCATCGAGGGCAGGAATTTGGATATGGGCCGTCATCACCGCATCAACACCCGCAGCGATCGCTTGCTGGAAGGGCGGAAATTCTAGCGCCTGCAGCCGTTCTAGGCTGTGGGGTAAAATCGGCAGTTCGAGATGGGAATCGGTGGTGGTGTCGCCGTGGCCAGGAAAATGTTTGGCGGTGGTGAGAATGGCCTGCTGCTTGGCCCCTTGCACAAAGGCGGCCGCCAGCCGACCTACGACCTCAACCTGATCTCCAAAGGCCCGAACATTAATCACCGGATTCAAGGGATTGGAATTGACATCCACCACCGGAGCCAAGATCCAATTCAGGCCAATCGCCAGGGCCTCCTGGGCCGTGATTGCCCCGAAGTCTGTCGCGGCAGCGATCGCGCCCTGCAGATCATGACCAGCGATCGCCCCTAGGGCCATGGGCGGCGGAAACCAGGTGGCACCACTGAAGCGCTGGCCCACCCCCTCCTCAATATCTGCCGCCAGCAAGAGGGGAACCGCGGCCCAATCCTGCAACTGCTGCGATCGCACCGCCAGCTCCACCGCACTGCCACCCAGAAGAATGACGCCTCCCACCCCTAGAGTTTGAATCCAGTGACGCAGGGTCTCTGCAGGCGGCTCTAGAGCTGGATACTGGATCTGATGATCAAAACAATAGCCCGATGCCCGCACCACAATCATCTGCGCCACCTGTTGGGGCAGCGGCAGACTGTTCCAATCCGGCAAACTCATCGGGCGATCGCTCCCAGGATCACCCGCCTCAATCGGCTTAGCCGCCCGGCAGGGTAGGTGTCCAACGCAAGTCCCTTAATCATCGCCACCATCAGCGTCGTCACCATCAGCGTCGTCACCATCAACAGCATCCAACGCCACCGGATCGGCCTCTGCGGGCTCGTCATCAAGGGGCGATGGGTTTTGGCTGAGTTGATTGATCAACGACAGCACCCGACTGCCCCGCTCAATACCCCGATCTTCCACAAACAACACCTCAGGCGTGCGGCGGAGGCGCACCCGCTTCCCGAGCTCACTGCGCACAAATCCCGTGGCAGACCGCAACCCTTCCATGGTTTCCGCGCGGGCTTCATCACTGCCGTAAATGCTGACAAAAATCTTGGCATGTTGGAGATCACCGGACACATCCACATCCGTGACGCTCACCATGCCCATCCCCACCCGCTCATCTTTAATGTCGGCAACCAGCATTTGGCTGACTTCGCGCCGAATCAGCTCGGCTACGCGCTCTACGCGACGATTCTTGGCCATAGGTGTCCCTCCCAACGGGTACAGGTTTAATCTTGGGGTGGGTTACTAGCCCGCATTCAACCCTAGCATTGCCCGCAGAGTAAAGGTGAGAAATGCGAAGGAGGCAACCATCAGCCCCACGAGAGCCACCGCCGTTGTAGGCCGTTCAAATAGCGGAATCAAAGGCTTTACAAACGTATAGAGTACACCCAGGCTAAAGGTGATTAAATAACGGGGATAGCGGGAAACGTTTTGAAAAAAGTCTTGCATAATCGTGGGATAAAAATAAGTGCGCAGGTGCCCACTGGGATAGTACACTGTCAGTACAAACTGTCAATACAAGCAGACGCGATCGCCCAAGGAGCGCCTTAGAGACGCCTAGTAGCGTTGGAGTCTGGGAGCGATTCTAGGATTTAAACCGCAACCATGGTGCGCTAGTCCTTCCCCATTGTACGGACTGAATGCCTGGAACACTACCCCACCGCCGGAGATTCCATGGTGTTTTGTATCTAACGTCCATACCTCAAGTCGGTCGGTCACCACGAATCAAGGCTGCCTCCAGGGCACTACCGTTTGCCAAGTCTCCGTCTCAACCCCAAAACCTGAGCCGCCTCAGCCATGCCCATGTCCCTACCCCGTCCCTCCTCCGCTGCGATCGCGCCCCGACCGTTCTTAAAATGGGTGGGCGGCAAGGGGCAGTTGCTTCAGCAGTATCGAGCCTATTTTCCGCCGCAGTTTGACACCTACTACGAACCTTTCTTGGGGGGCGGGGCCGTCTTTTTTTTCCTATCCAGCCAACTGCGTCAAGCCCATTTGACCGACATTAACCCTGAACTGGTCAACGTCTATCAATGTGTGCAGCAGCACGTGGATGAGGTGCTGCTGCACCTAGAAGAGCATCGACGGGCCCATTGTTCAGAGCATTACTACGACGTGCGGGCTAGTGAGGGGCGATCGCCTGTGGAGCGGGCAGCCAGGCTGATTTATCTCAACAAGACTTGCTTCAACGGCCTATATCGCGAGAATTCTAAGGGGAAATTTAACGTACCCATGGGGCGCTACAAAAACCCCGGTATTTTTGATCCCGACGTTCTCTACGCCGCCTCTGCGGTGCTGCAACGAGCCATCATTGACCGCCTGCCCTTTGACCATGTTCTAGAGATCGCCCAGTCGCCCAAGGACTTTGTCTACTTCGATCCGCCCTACCATCCCATCAGCGCCACCAGCAACTTCACGGGCTACAACCGCTATGCCTTTGGGGAAGCCGAGCAAATTCGTCTCTTTCAAACCTTTGTCACCTTAGCCGAACGAGGCGTCCAGGTGATGCTATCCAATTCCGACTGTCCCTTCATTCGCGATCTCTATGGCAGTTGCGATCGCGCCCATATCCACACCATTTCGGCGGTTCGCTTGGTCAACTGCAATGCCCAGCGGCGGGGCAGGATTACCGAAGTCCTGGTTACGTCCTACAAGCCCCCGCTGCAGTCGATCTAAATCGTCCTTCCCGTCAATCCCAACGCCCTACCCATGTCGGAGCCCATCTGGACAGACTTTCAGCAGCAGACCGTACAGACAGAGCTGGAGCAAATCTACCGTAGCGGCACCCGCCTCTCCCCTAGATTTGCCCCCACGGCAGCGATCGCCCCTCAGATCTACGCCTACACCACCCTAGAGTCCACCAACCTCCTTCTAGCAGACTTCATGCAGCAGGGGGCAGCCGAGGGCACCGTCGTCATCGCTCAGCAGCAGCAGTCTGGCCGCGGGCAGCGAGGGCGGGTATGGCAATCTGAGGTGGGGGGTATCTATCTCTCGGTGGCGCTGCGTCCCACCTGCAGTGCCCAGGCCGCGCAACAGCTCACCCTCTGCTGTAGTTGGGGCATTGCCCAGGCTCTGCGGCAGGGGTCGATCCCGGTGCAGATTAAATGGCCCAACGATTTGGTGATCGAGGGGCGAAAACTGGCCGGCATTTTGACAGAAACCCGCCTGCGCCAAGGGCAGGTGCAGCAGGCCGTGGTCGGCGTGGGGCTCAACTGGAGGAACGCCACCCCAGCCCATGGCATCGCGCTGCGGGATTGGCTGAGCGACCAAGAGCGATCGCCCCTCCCCTCCATGGAGCAGGTGGTGGCCCAAATCCTGTGGGGACTCCTGAGCGCCTATGGCCTATGGCAGCAGCAGGGCATGGCAGCGATCGCCCCTAGTTACCAGGAACTCCTCAGCCATCGAGGGCAGTGGGTACCCTTCGGGGATCGCCAGGTACAGGTGCTCGGCATCTCACCCCAGGGAGATCTGGAGGTGCGGGAAGCTGAGACTGAGAGCGATCGCCACCTGCAGCCAGGAGAGATCCACCTTGGCTACGCAACTCCAGGCGAACCCAATTCCAACGCTCTAAGCGCGGGGAAAGGTGGGGAGATCAATCGAGGCTAGCGACGTCCGCTTTTTCCGTGGGCTGGGGGGTGCTAGGGGAGGCGCGGGGGGCGCTGGGAGAGTGAGTGGAGTTGGCGGTGGGGCGATCGCCTGCTGTTCTTGGGGCAACGACAAGGACGGACGTCCAGTAGCCTTGGGTGAAGTAGCCTTGGGTGAAGTAGCCTTGGGCGACGGCGTTCCCTGCCCCGGCACGGCGTCGTAGTTAATCGCCGCAAAGGCATCAAAATTGCCCGAGAGGCTCGCCTGCACCACATCATCGGTGGAAATATCCACCAGCCGCGCCAGATCTTGCCACAGGGATTCTTCTGCCTCAGGCGAAACCGTGCTGTTTGCGGAGAGATCGTCAAACGACGGGACACCATCGGCCAGCTCTGTCTCTGCAGCCCTAGGCGTCACAACCGGTATACCCGAGGGTGGCGTAGCGGCCGCTCCAGTCGGCTGCTCTGCCTTAATCACCTCCATCACCGAATCCAGCAGGGGTTGCACCGCTGCATCAAGCTGTTGCAGCAAGGCAGGATCGAGGGGTGCAGGTCGTTCTTTTTCCCCCGGCAAGGACAACGCTGACGGCGCTTCCGGATCGCGTTTTGCCTGGGATAGGGCTGTCAACTTGGGCGGGAGAGGCGTCTGGGTGAAGCTGGTGACAGGACTGAAACCAGCCTTGGCAGAGTCCGAGGCGGCACGATCCGTGGGCGACTCTGTAGGCAACTCTGCGGGCGACTCTGTGGACGACTCTGTGGACGACTCTGCGGGCGACTCCGTCGTCACATCAATCGGTGGCGTAGCGGGCGGAACCACAAGGGGCGCGACCGGCAGAATGGTATCTAGATGCTCCTCTGCCGAGATGGGCGGCACATCGTGCAGGGCAGACTGGAGACGGGCTTCAATCTTGGAAACATGGTCAGAAATGGCTTGGGCTGACCAAGGACGAATGCCCCTGGCTTCCTGCAAGACAGCGGGCATCTCTCCATCAGCGATCGCTTCTGCATCCGCCCCTTCTAGGTAGCTCGGCAGGGGCACTTCTAGGGATTTTTCTAACGCAACTTTGAACTGCAGGGTATAGCGCTGCTGGCGATGGAGGCGCGATCGCAGGTCTCGACACACCGCTTCTAGCTCGGTCAAGTGCTGAGTTTGGGCTTGATAACGCTGCTGGGTCAGGGCACATTCCCGCTCTAGCTCAGCAATGCGCTGCTGGCTACTCGTAAACTGAGCCGTGAGGGTGTCAATACGGATCTGCTGGCGCTGCTGATGGTGGGCCACCTCCCCTTGAGGCAACTGGGATCGTTGATCGGCTGATGGTTCCAAGGCTGATGGTTCTAAGACCATGTCAGGGCGATCGCTCCCAGCTTCAGCCGCCGTCTGGGCTTCATCCAACGCAACTTCAAGCTGATTCACCCGCTCCAGCAACGCATGATTACACTGGTTGAGATCTTGAATCAAGGCAATCAGATCCGACACCTCCGGTGGCGCAGGGGGCTCACTGGCAGATGGATCGGGGGACGTTGAGGCGGTGCGGGCCGGTGAAGAGAGATCGGGCAACACCGTCAAGGGCCGAGGGCGATCGCTTGGGGATGAGGTCGTCAGCCGAGGCTGCACATCGCCGCTGTCATACATCGCCCGCCGCTCCATGGCATCAATGCTAATCGCGTTGGGAAAATCGACCAACTGCCAATCGTCAAGATGGGCTGTGGGTTCGTCTCCAACGGCAGAGAGAGGAGCTTCACGATGGTGTTGTACCGGATCACGACGCTCGGCAGCGGTCTGCTCCTGGGACGACGAATGCATGGGAGGAATGTTGGCTTCAGTCATGATGCAGACTCGATTCACCTCAACAGACGTTAACAGACTCTAACCATATCCCGCCATAGCAGCGGTCAGGCCTTCAGGCGAGGGGGCCGGTGTAGTCTTATCCCTCGATATTTCTCGATGTGATGTATCTCGATGTATCGGATGGGTACATGGATCCGTAGCTTAGCTACACAGCCCTAAGACCTAGATGTAAAAGACACAGATTAGCCAGCTTTGGGCAAGACCAGGGAGACGTGATGGAGCGGGTCATCTGCTCAGCGGTTGACGGAGTCTATACATCGCGGAACGGCGCGAGACCAACACCTTGGGTCATAAGCTGAATGAGCGTTAGACCGGCTGGACGGCGTCCGTCACCCTAAGATATGCGAGATTTTAGACATCTGCAATGTTGAGCAGACGTTGAGCGGGACTTGAGCAGAATCACAACCGGGGCGATCGCCCCCATCCAGCCCTGGGTTCCCCAAGCAGCTACGCCTCTCTGAAAAAGCATGTTTGAAGATGCATGAAGCGATCGCAACAATGTGTAAAGCGATCGCTCCTATCCTAGCCCGGCTCCAGCAATTCTGATCGAATCGGTCAAGCCTCTGGTACATCTGAGGTTGGGTCATACAGGCCGATTCTGCAACGGCGCGATCGCGGCCCAACGATCCGACTCAACCCAGCCATACCAGCCCCTCGGGACGCCGGTGTGACACGAAAATTCACGGTTTTCCACCCACGACTTCGCTATCGTACAACTAGAGGGCTAGAGCGAAACCGTTATCGCATCAAAGGTTTTGCCATCCCCGTGATCTCTCCACGCCAACCACGGAGCATGGATTGACCCACACCATCCACAGGCATTATGGAGTCGATATCCTATGGCTACGCTTTCCCAACCATCCTTTCGTCCAAACCGCTGGGTCATTGTGGCCCTCGTCTCCCTAGCCATTTGGTTAGGAGGCAGCATCGTGGTCGATATGGTCATGATGCCTAGCCTCTACCTAACGGGCATGATGACCCAGCCTGACTTCGCCTCCGCTGGCTATCTGATGTTCTGGATTTTTAACCGCGTTGAACTCCTCATGGCGGCCGTGGTGGTCACCAGCATGTTGCTGCTCACCCGTCTGCAGGTGATTCAAGCGACCACACGTCAATGGGCGATCGCTCTAGCATCGGTACTGGTGAGCATTTGCTTACTGGAAACCTACGTCTTTTCTCCAGCCATGAGCCAGTTGGGCTTAAATCTCAACCTCTTTGCTCCTGCCACCGTGCCCGATGCTATGACAGCCATGCACCAAGGCTACTTTGTGTTAGAAGTGCTGAAATTTGCCGCCGGCGGTGTGCTCTTGGCCCTGTGCTACAACATCAGCCATCGCACCCCTTCATGGATGCCTGAGGCGATCGCTACCGACGATTCTCAGTAGTAGCTTAGCCAGCAGCATCGTTTTCCAAACGTTTTCCAAGGGGTAGTGCTAGGCAATGCCCCTATTTTTTTCGCCCTATCCTGCTCTGCTCAAGGGGCTCTCCCCCTTGCACGGATAACAACCCATCCGCGAACAGTGCGATAATGCCAATCAGTGCCAGGGCGTAGGTCTCCGAGAACCGCCGTTGGTCAGGATCTAGTGAGACGGGGAGAGGGGATGACGGAACAACGATCCATACCGTTGCGGCCATTAATTCTAGGCATTCTAACGGTGCTTGTAGTCCTGCGAGTTAGCACCCTGCTGCTGGCGAGCTGGAATGAACCGCAAATTACCAGTCGATTGCAGCTCTACCAAACCGATCTGCTGCTGAATGCGGCTGAGTTGGAGATAGTATCGAGCGGCAACGAAGCCAACGACGTTCCACCGGTGCAAAATGTGCTGGTGGGCGCAAATCCCCTAGCCAACGCGCTGAAGCAATATCAAGAGGTGCGGGAGTCTGCCCAAACCTCCCTGCAAGGCTTTCAGGGACGGCTCAACGATCTCAACACCGATGCCGATCCAACCGGTGCTAGCCTGTCAGAGATCACCAATCCTACGCCCCCAGCAACCGCCGAGTCTACTCAGGCCCTACAGCGAGCCATTCAGCAGCAGCAGAGTTTGCTGAACCAACTGGATGTTCGCATCGGTCTCCTCCAGGTCAATCAAGATGAAACCCAATCAGCCTTAGAGCTATGGCAGCAGGTGATGGAGCGATCGCCGCCGAGTACCCCATCCTCCTCGGTTGCGACCACGGATCCATCCCTCGGGCTCACCGCCGAAATTTTATCGGGGCTTTGGAGCCAGCCCGCCAGGATTTTGCCCGATGCGGAGCCCAATTTACAAAAAAACCTAGACGGCTGGTTTCGCTACCAGTCCCTGGCCCGGCTCTATACCCTCCAGCAGCGTACCGAAGCCTTGACGGAGCTACAAACCCTCCAGCAAGCGATCGCTCAATCAACCCTCGGGAAGCTGGCGGTGATTGGCCTGATGCCGGTGGTGGGGTCTTTGATTGGGATTGTGCTGCTGATTGTGGTGGTGGTGCAGCGCGTCTTGAAGGGCCCCGAATCTCTCCTGGCTCAAAACGGTAGCCTAGCCTGGGAAACGCCTTGGAACTGGGAAATTATCTGGCAGGTGCTGATCGTAGGATTTTTCCTGGTAGGGCAGCTAGCCATTCCCCTACTGCTGGGATTAGTGGGCTTCAACTTTTCGGCCTTTGGCATCCGCGCCAAGGCCGCCTACACCCTCACCTACTACCTTTCCATGTCTGGTCTGGGCTTGCTGGTGCTCTATCTATCCATTCGCAGCTATTTTCCCCTGCCCAAAGACTGGTTCCGGGTTAGCTTAGGCGATCGCTGGCTAGCCTGGGGAGCCGGTGGCTATTTTGTGGCTCTGCCGCTGATGATTGTGGTGTCGCTGCTCAACCAACAAATTTGGCAGGGGCAAGGGGGCAGTAATCCCCTGCTGCAAATTGTCCTAGAGGAAGGCGATCCCATCTCCCTCAGCATCTTTTTCTTCACGGCCTCCATCGCCGCGCCCGTGTTTGAAGAACTGCTGTTTCGCGGCTTCTTGCTCTCGTCCTTAACGCGCTACTTTCCCGTTTGGGGAGCCATTGTGGTCAGCGGCCTGGTGTTTGCGATCGCCCACCTTAGCCTCTCGGAAGTTCTCCCTCTGACGCTACTCGGCTGCATTTTGGGTGTAGTCTATACGCGATCGCGCAACATGCTCGCCCCCATGGTGCTCCATAGCTTGTGGAACGGAGCCACCATGCTCAGCCTGTTTGTTTTGGGCAGCAACTAGGGCAGCAACTCGTACTCTGAGGCGGGTTACTTTGCACGTCCTAGAATTCCTTTTCGTTCTTCTGTCTTCGTTCTTCTATCTTGCAATACTAGGGCACCAGCCCCGATCGCAGCGCCACCACCGCCGCCTGCACCCGATCATCCACCGCCAGCTTGTTCATAATGCCGCGCACGTGGGTTTTTACCGTATTGGGGCTGAGAAAGAGCTGGGCGGCAATCTCTGGGTTGCTATGCCCTTCCACCATCAGGGTCAGCACTTCCATTTCCCGCTGCGACAGTTGGCCAATCATGCCGCTGGCGGACTGGGTCGGCGGCTTGAGGTGATCCATCACTAAGCGCGCCACTTGGGGATCGAGATAGCTGGCCCCCTCCGTTGCCGCAGCGATCGCTGCCAGCAGACTTTCAACGCTAGTACCCTTCACACAATAGGCATCGGCACCACTCGACAACGCACTAATCACCTCGGTTTCCGACGTGTGGGAGGTGAGCATCACCACCCGCGTTGTCGGCAGGGCTGTTTTAATCTGCTGGGTAGCTGCAATGCCGTCGAGGCGAGGCAAGCCGATATCCATAACGACAATATCGGGGAGGAGGGTTTTGGCCAAGGCGATCGCCGTATAGCCATCCTCTGCCCGTCCTACGACCGTCAACCTAGGCTGACTGGAGAGCGATTGCTCCAGGCCAAGCTGCATCATGGGATCATCTTCGACGATTAAAATCCGGGTGGGGGCTGAATCAGCAGACATCTGGAATGCTCCATAACAGGATTGAGGATCGCGAGCAGGCCGTACTGCATCCCACAACCTGCGGATATCTGGATCTCAACACCTGGATGGAGCTAGGGTACAGCAGCCAGAATGCAGATTTCCTCGGTCAGCAGCACTTCTCGCTATGCTATAGGATAGTCTCCCTTGTCCACCGTCTAGCAACGATTATTCAACCTACCGTGACCACTGGCTCCACCACCCCCACGCTAGTGAAACATCCCGAGCGGTTAGAAGCGCGTCTTAAAGAGATTCCGCTCACCCCCGGCGTATATTTCATGCGGGATGCCGCTGACAATATTCTCTATATCGGCAAGTCCAAAAAGCTGCGATCGCGGGTGCGTTCCTATTTTCGCGATCGCCATGACCATAACCCGCGCACTGCCCTGATGGTGATGCAGGTGGTGGAGATTGAGTTCATTGTCACCGATACCGAAGCCGAAGCCCTGGCCCTCGAAGCCAATTTGATTAAGCAGCACCAGCCCCACTTCAATGTGTTGCTCAAGGACGACAAGAAATATCCCTACCTCTGCATCACCTGGGCAGAAGACTATCCGCGCATCTTCATCACCCGCAAGCGGCGATCGGGGCAGGTGAAGGATCGCTACTATGGCCCCTACGTGGATGTCTACGTGCTGCGCAGCACCCTCAGCCTCGTCAAGCGCCTCTTTCCCCTGCGGCAACGCCCCAAGCCGCTGTTCAAAGATCGTCCTTGCCTCAACTACGACATTGGTCGCTGTCCGGGCGTCTGCCAGCATCTGATTACCCCCGAGGATTATCGCAAGATCATCAAAAAGGTGGCGATGATCTTCCAAGGGCGCACCCGTGAACTAGAAGAGCTGCTCACCGAGCACATGGAACGGGCAGCGGAAGACCTCAACTTTGAGCAAGCCGCCCGCCTGCGCGATCAAATTCGTGGACTCCAGTCCCTAGGAGCCGACCAAAAGGTGGCACTGTCGGACGATACGGTATCGCGGGATGCGATCGCCCTCATGGCCGACGACCACCATGCCTGCATCCAGCTTTTCCAAATCCGGGCCGGTCGGCTGGTGGGCCGGTTGGGCTTCCTAGCCGATGCTCAGTCTGGCAGTCCGGGTGCGATTCTCCAGCGGGTGTTGGAAGACCACTACCAAACCGTAGACGCCGTGGAAATTCCCGCTGAAATTCTTTGTCAGCATGACCTACCTGACGCTGACATGCTGGCGGAATTCCTCTCCAGCCGCCGGGGGCGCAAGGTGGCGATCGCTGTTCCCCAGCGCCAGGGCAAAGCCGATTTATTAGACATGGTGGAACGCAATGCCGGCTATGAGCTGGCCCGCACCCAGCGGTTTGCCGATCGCAACCAGCAGGCCCTCCTCGACCTAGCCGACCTGCTCGACCTGCCCGATATCCCCCACCGCATTGAAGGCTACGATATTTCCCATATTCAAGGCTCCGACGCCGTCGCGTCCCAAGTCGTCTTTGTAGACGGCCTGCCCGCCAAGCAGCACTATCGCCACTACAAGATCAAATCCTCCCAAGTGCGGGCCGGCCATTCCGACGACTTCGCCAGCATGGCCGAGGTGATCCAGCGCCGCTTCCGCCGCTATGCCCAGTCTCCAGGGGCGATCGCTCCCACGCCCACCCCCTTACCCCATCAATCCAGCGAGAAAGTCAGCGATTTTCCCGACCTGATTATGATCGACGGCGGCAAGGGTCAGCTCTCCGCCGTTGTGCAGGTGCTGCGGGATATGAACCTGCTTGATGAGGTGCGGGTCGTCAGCCTAGCGAAACAGCGAGAAGAAATTTTTCTGCCTGGCGAGTCCCTACCGTTGGACACCGAAGCCGAACAGCCTGGGGTACAGCTTTTACGCCGACTGCGCGACGAAGCCCACCGCTTTGCCGTCAGCTTCCATCGCCAAAAACGCAGCGATCGCATGACGCGATCGCGCCTGGATGACATCGCTGGTCTGGGCCACCACCGCCAAAAGCAACTGCTGGCCCACTTCCGCTCCATCGACTACATTCGCCAGGCCAGCCCCGCTCAGATTGGCGAAGTATCGGGCATTGGCCCCAAGCTAGCCCAGCAGATTTACGACTACTTTCATCCACCGCAGCCGGACGATAGTCCCGAGCCATCGAGTTCCGAGTAGGTTTCACATCTCACGGTGGATCTCACGGTGGACTCACGGTAGATCTCACTCTGGAGAGTCTTCTTGCTCATCTTCATCAAGACCTGCGTCATCTTGATCATCATCTGTTGCCTGAGTCTCCTCTGAGGCATTCCCGCCAGATTCAGCGCGATCGCTTGATTCTCCCTCGGGCAAGGCAATCTGAGCACAGACCTCTTCGTCGTAATTAAAGAGCACCGTTACTAGCTCTATCCGGGCTGTATCACCTGGCTCAAACTCATACTCCATGAGCGTTTCCAACGCCGATCGATTAAAAACCGGATATCCCGAACTTTGAATCAACCTCGGAGCATCGAGCAACTCACCCGATTCATCCAGCGCCACGCCGTAGCGAGAAAACGGCGACGTTTCTAGAGAACAAGCCAAACCAGGAAAGTCCCCCGTGATTTCTAACTGTCCTAGGGCAAACTCCTCAACGCCCTGCTCCTCCAGCGTGGGTCTCCAGCGCTCCACAAAGGTTCCCAACGCCCCCGAAGCATCTTGAGGCGATGTACCCAGCTCGGAATAGGCTAGCAGTTCTGTGACCGAGAGTTCCTCGTTCATGGCGTCTCGTTCAGCTTGGATGGCGGCAGCGATCGCTGCTACATCGTCTTCAACATCAACCCCCTCATCCTGCTCAGCACCATCCTCCACGGCGTTTGGATTCGCTGCCATTAAATCGGGCAAGTTGGTTGTCTCGCCGCTATCTTGCAGGCTATCGTCCGGTTGTTGATCTCGATCTGAGGCATCGTCCGTAGGCTGAGCCTCTGACGTATTCGTCTGGGCAGACTGTTGTAATGGTAGTGGTGGTGGTGGTGGTGGTGACTGGTTTGAGGCGGTCGATCGCTGATGAGTTGCACCAGATGAGTGGGAATTAGATCTCAGTTCAAGTTCCCTGAGGTAGTCGTCGTAGAGAGTATGAAGACCGCCCTGGGGGCGACTCGTATTACTGTCTAAGTTAAAGTCTTGATCTAACTCCGGCAGATCACGATTGGCATCCGCAGGCGGCAATCGCAGCCGTTGAGACTGGCTGAAATCGGGCACCCGGCTCATCTCTTCTGGCGTCAGTTCCACCATTGCGACCGACTCGGGCAGCCCCGGTTCATCGGGGGCAGAATTGGCGGGCAGCAAGGGCATCACAAACCAAAGCGCACCATGAAAACCCACCGACGCGATGGCAGCGATCGCTGTCGGCTGGCGAGATATCTCTATGGCTCTAGACCGTAGCCATTGGGGGAAAGACCGAGTCATAATGCTTCCACACACTCACAGCACTGGATGTTTAGTGAGCCAGCCCCAGGATGACTGACCCTGATATCACCGACCGATGCACCCGCTAAAAAGTTGCTCTTGGCATCTATTCTGCCGAGATCATCTGCCAGGATCAAGACGCTCATGGGTCAGAAGCCGCCCTCATCCCGATAGACCACTTGGCTAGCCCATGAATCCATTCCATTGTGCCGTGCCAGATCGTAAACGGCAGGATATTGACCCAATCGTCCAAACCAATCTGCTGATCACCTCAACAGAGCAGCTCATTCATCCTTGCCCCATCAATCTTCGTCAGCGGGCACCATCGAATAGGTCTGCGCTAGATCGGGCATAACCGTTGGCCCTTCGCTCAAGCGATCGCCCAAGGTACTGGTTTGCACATTGCCCATACTCGGCCCCACAATCCCCACAGAAATTAAGACCTTAAAGGCATCTTCTGTAGACATGGCCAAGGTAATCACATCTTTTTCGGGCACCAGCGCATACCAACCGGTGGTGGGGTTGGGTGTGGTGGGGATAAACACGCTGAGCATCGGTTCGGGCAACTGGGGTTGAATACCACCGCCGATCGCCCCCGTCACAAAAGCGATCGCCCACATACCCCGCCGAGGATATTCCACCAACACCACCCGGCGAAACTTATCGCTGGAGTCTCGCAGAATGGTTTCCAGGAGCTGCTTAAGGGTTTTGTAGACCGAACCAGCCAGGGGAATGCCCTGAAGGATCCGCTCTCCTAGATCAAGGAGCCAGCGCCCAGCAATATTACGCGCCATCAAACCAATCAGCAAAATGCAGGACAGGGGCACCGCCAAGCCCACCGACAAGTTCAGCAAGTTTCCCAAAAATGGGTTGAGATCGTTGAACGGATTCACCTGTTTGGGGATCCGAGTCAAAAAGTCGAACACCCAACTAGCCACGGTAATCGTCAGCCAAATGGTGGTGGCTAGCGGAATGATAACCAACAAGCCTGCAATTAAATCATTTTTCAAGTCTTGGGTGAAATTCTTGATCACAGGCGGGCCACTCTCCTTTCACGGATCAAACATACAACTGACAAGCTGGCTTCCCCTCCCTGGGGATCATGATCCCAGAAACCTACTTCTCTATTCTCAACCGATTTGACAAGGAAATACATCTTCATACTCCCAAAGCAACCGGGATCAACCGATCTAAACCCAAGATTGTTCGCCAAGCCAACCAGCTTATGGGGCGATCGCCCTCCAGCACGTTCTACTCTTTTTGTATCTTGCATGAAGAAATGTTGCAAGATGACGAGCCCTTCGTAGCACAATTCGTAGAACCGAGGCGATCGCTTCCTATCAGGGTCTACGGCATGTCAGGGTCTACAGCATGTCAGGGTCTACAGCCCTGATCCTCCCCTGAAAGCCAGCCATGGAAGGCTATCTAGGCTGCCCGATCGCGGCATCTAGATGCCATGCCGTTGCGAAGGAAGAGTTAGCACCACAACCATGGGATTGCGATGTATCTGGTTTAACATAATTTGGCATCTCACCATGGGATCCCCCCCAAGGCTCACGGGAAATGTTCCTGAGGTCTTCTGTCATCACCCTAGGTACAATCTAGGCCAGAAGGATTTCGTAACTTAAATCACAGTTAAAAATTGTCAGTTACCCATCACAGGCAGGAAAAAGCATGATGGGAGTCTGATAGGATTGAGCTACACTGCCGAATACAGCGCTATAGGACAACTCCAATGCTGACGCTGGACGCGAAAAAGCCGTCTCAGGATATTCGACTAGGGCGAGTCTTAGTGGTCGAAGATGAAGAACTCATCCGAGAAACCATTGCCCTAGCTCTCAATGAAGAAGGGTACGAGGTTCTCACCGCTGAAGATGGGCGCATGGCCATGGAGCTCACCTGCCAAGTTCGTCGCAGTCAAGACTCCGATGCAGAGCCCGTTGATCTGATCATCTTAGACTTGATGCTGCCGTCGGTGAACGGGTTAGATCTATGCCGGTTAATTCGCCACGAAGGCAACAGCGTTCCCATTTTGATGCTGAGCGCCAAGGGCAGTGAAACCGATCGGGTTGTCGGGCTAGAAGTGGGGGCAGACGACTATCTCACCAAACCCTTTGGTATGCGAGAGCTGATTGCCCGCTGTCGGGCATTGCTGCGGCGTCATCGCAATAGCCAACCTCAACCTCAATCTCAAGTTCTCAGCTTCCAAGAGATTACACTCTATCCCCAAGAATGCCGGGTGATCGTGCGCGGGCATGAGATTGGCCTATCGCCCAAAGAATATCGAATTTTGGAATTATTTATGAGCAACCCGCGCCGGGTCTGGTCGCGGGAGCAGTTGATTGAGCGCGTCTGGGGGCCAGACTTTATGGGCGACAGCAAAACCGTTGATGTCCACATTCGATGGCTGCGGGAAAAACTAGAGCTGAATCCTAGCAATCCCGAATATTTGCTCACAGTACGCGGCTTTGGCTATCGGTTTGGCTAAGACGCGATCGCCGAGATGCAGCACTGTCTTGCCGATCGGGTCTGGAGTCAGTGGGAGACCATCCCATAAAAAAAGTATGATCATAGGGTCGAGGACAACCATTCTCGATAAAACTGCCGATAATGGGAAAACACATCGATTAAATCCTGATGCGCTAGCCCGTTAGACCATCCAGATCAGTAAGGCAACCTGTGGGAATCTTGGAATTTATCTTGGGGTTGGTAGTTGGCTTGCTCTGGCTGATCTACCAACGACAGCGCGATCGCATCAAACTCAAAACCCTACTCTCCAATCTGCGCTCGGAGGAGGCACCCAGTTCCTTTTCGTTGGAGTCTAAACTCTCGATCGCTATTACCTACCAGCAACAGCAGATCGAGCAGCAGGTCGAACAGATCGAGGTCTTTCAGCGAATTCTCCAAACAGCCCCCATCGGCTATCTCCATGTAGATGATGAAAACCGTCTAGTTTGGGCCAATTCTCAAGCTGAGCGGTTGCTGAACATTCCCGGACAGGAGGGTGTTCCCCCCCGTCTGTTACTGGAGTTGGTGCGCTCTTACGATTTAGATGAGCTGATTGATCAAACGCGCCAGGCTGAGCGCTTACAGCAGGCCGATTGGGTCTTCTACCCGGTTTGTTCTGATCTCTACGCCCGATCTCAACCCCAGCCCCGTGCCCTGCGCGGCTACGGGATGGTGTTAGCCAATCGCCATGTGGGTGTGTTCTTAGAAAATCGCCAAGAGGCGGTCATGCTCAAGCAGCAGCGCGATCGCTGGATTTCTGACGTGGCCCACGAACTCAAAACGCCCTTGACGTCAATCCGCTTGGTCGCAGAAACCCTCCAAGATCGCCTTTCTCCGCCGCTCAACGGCTGGGCAGAGCGGTTAGTCAACGAAACCATCCGCCTAAGCAATCTCGTCCAAGATCTCTTAGACCTCAGCCAGCTTGAGCAGCGATCGCTCCGGCAACTGAAGCGCAGCCCCACCGACTTAGCGCAACTTTTGCAAACGGCCTGGCTCAATCTTGAACCCTTGGCACGCAAAAAAAAACTTCGCCTCTCCTACAACGGGCCTGACAACCTCTACGCCAATGTCGATGAAGCCCGCATGTATCGAGTTTTTATTAACCTACTCGACAACAGCATTAAATACAGTCCCGTGGCGGCAACGATCGCCGTGGAAGCGCAGTTTATCACCCAAGCCGATCACGCCGACTCTACCGGCCAATCTACCGATCAGGCTACTTCTGTGGACAGCCAGCCCTCATCTCCTCCCAGCCCAAGCGAGGTAGATTCACCAGAGTCCCATATCATCCTCGATTTTATTGATGCGGGAGAAGGGTTTCCCAGCGACGCCATTGAGCACGTCTTCGATCGCTTTTACCGTGCTGATCCCTCGCGATCGCGCCAGAGCTATCTCACCCTTTCGTCGTCCAACCCCGATCTATCGGAAGGCGATCGCCCCCTGGTCTCCCCCATGCCACACTGCAGCGGTAGCGGATTAGGGCTCTCCATCGTCCAGCAAATTGTGACCGCCCACGGTGGACAAATCACCGCCAGCAACCACCCTGAAACCCATGGAGCCTGGTTGCGCCTGATCCTGCCCATTAACCCGACTCATTGAATCCAGCCTTTCCGCCCACAAGTCCCTCCCGGTTCTACCTCTCCACCCCTGATCCCAAGCGGGTTGACGAACACAACTCGAAGACCCTTGTCTTGCTCCCCCTGTAGCAAAAAGCACATGGGGACAAGGGAAAAGAGGGGTCAGCCGATCAGGATCCCAAGACTTTGTTGAAAAAGATAGGGTTCTGGGCAGACATCTTGTAATATTTGTACATGAACTAAACTAGGGTTAGAGGCATACTCCGTTGTGAGTAGTTTTCTTTCCAAATTCCCTTGTGATCTTCCAGCGCCAAACCTATGGCTGAACGAGTTCAAAAGCTATTGTCAAAGTGGGGCATTGCATCTCGTCGTCAAGCAGAGCAAATGATTCTCGACGGGCGAGTTCGCCTGAATGGATCCCTTGTTTCCCTCGGACAAACAGCCGACCTCAGCTGCGATCGCCTAGAAGTGGATGGAACCCCAGTTGAGTCTCATCAGCGCCCCCAGCCGATCTACCTCTTGCTTCATAAACCCGCCGGCATCGTGACCACCTGTGACGATCCCTGGAATCGATCCACCGTCCTTGATCTCCTACCTCATCATCTATCCCATGGCAAAGGACTACACCCAGTTGGGCGGTTAGATGCAGAGAGCACCGGCGCTCTTGTGCTCACAAACGATGGCTCGTTGACCTTTCATCTAACCCATCCGCGCCACACCATTCCCAAAACCTATCAAGTCTGGGTCGAGGGTCGTCTTTCTAAATCCACCCTTCAAAAATGGCGGGATGGCATTGTACTATCAGGACGGCGCACTCAACCGGCCCAAGTTAGAGTTCTTGATGATCAACGTTATCCGGCTCACCGCACCCAGCTTGAGATTATTCTACAAGAGGGGCGTAACCGACAAATTCGTCGGGTAGCGGAACAGTTAGGGCATCCAGTCATTCACCTGCATCGCACTGCTATCGGAGCGATCGCACTTCACCCCCTCCCTGAGGGGCACCACCGTCAACTGACTCACCGTGAACTTGATTCATTGCATCCGTCCACTAACCATCCCACCGACCATCCCACCGACCGACATCTTCCGCTCCATCGCGTTCGCACAAGGTAGTTTCGTTGATGTCAAGGGTACGCACTATGAGTAGACATGGCTATTACCCAGAGTCTCACCAGGCTGAACAACTGGCGGCAATTGGCGCTTATTTGCAACAGGCTCGCCAAGATGCTCACCTATCGTTGGATCAGATTAACGCCTCAACCCTGATCCGCCCCAGCCTGCTGATGGCCATTGAGGCGGGGCATATTCATGCCTTGCCAGAACCAGTTTATATTCGCGGGTTAATCAAGCGCTATGCGGATGCTCTTGGGCTAGATGGTGCTGAACTGGCGGCCACCTTTCCAGTCACCCCCACGGTGCAGCCCAGTGGCGGCATCTCGTGGCGGGATCTGCCCGCAGCCCAGCTCCGGCCGCTCCATTTGTATGTTGCCTATATTCTGTTGATTACGGCGGCGATCAGTGGGCTATCTCACCTGATGAACCGGTCGGTCTCTCCCTTGGCAGAGGAGCGTCTAGTCAATCAGCAAATGACGATGCCTATGCCTACGGAGCCATCTGCATCGCCAACTCCCACGCCAGCACCCGACCATGAGGCGACCGAGGAGCAGCGTCCGGTGCGGGTGGATGTGAGCGTTACGGCTCCATCTTGGGTGCGGGTGGTCTCCGATGGGGAAATGACCTTTGAAGATACCCTGAGCGAAGGCAGTAGCCATACCTGGACAGCCGATACTCAGCTAACGATCTTAGCTGGCAATGCTGGTGGTCTGGTGGTCACCTATGACGGCCAGGCTAAGCCCCTAGGAGAACCAGGTACGGTGGCAGAGGTGACCTATTCTGCAGCTTCCCCCACGGCCCTGATGCCTGATGCGGAGGCGATCGCCTTTCGACAACTCTCTGGCGATCGCCCTCCTCTCACACCCTAGAATCTAACGCCTTCTAGGTCATCCAACCCCCAGTTACCCGTCGGACTCATCCGCAGGGGCTGGGGGCTGGGGCAGTCGTCCATACATTTCCGTCAGCCTATGCATCCGCCCTGCTAACTCTGGGTTAACGGCCTCGTCTCGATAGCGCCACTCCCAGTTCCCAGTTGGGGCACCGGGCAGGTTCATTCGAGCACCTCCCCCTAGGCCCAAGAGATCCTGGAAGGGAATCACAGCTTGGTTGGCATGGGAGCTGAGGGCCAGGCGAATCATGTCCCAGTGAATCCCGTCATAGCTGATGTCGCCTAGGTAATGGCTGATATGGTCTTTTTCCCAGTCTGACAAGCTTTCAAACCAGCCCACCGTGGTGTTGTTATCGTGGGTGCCGGTGTAGACCATGCAGTTGCGCTCGAAATTAAACGGCAGGTAGGGGTTGCCTGAGCCAGAACCAAAGGCGAAGTGAAGAATCTTCATCCCTGGAAAGTCAAACTCATCCCGCAGGGCTTCCACCTCAGGGGTAATCACCCCGAGATCTTCCGCCAAGATCGGCAAGCTGCCTAGCTCCTTCTTGACGGTCTCAAAAAACTCTCGACCCGGAGCCTCCACCCACTGACCATTGATGGCGGTGGTTTCCCCTTGGGGCACTTCCCAGTAGGCTTGAAAGCCTCGGAAGTGGTCAACCCGAATTAAATCCACATATTCCAGCATGGACTGCAAGCGCTGCAGCCACCACTTGAAGCCCCAAGCCTGCATCGCCTCCCAGTTATAAATGGGATTGCCCCATAGCTGGCCGGTGTCACTGAAGTAATCGGGGGGCACGCCGGCCATCAGCGCTGGTTCCCCCGTTTCTGGATCCAGATGGAAAATGTGGGGCAGTGACCAGACATCGGCACTGTCGTGGGCCACGTAGATCGGCATGTCTCCAATGATCTGAATTTGGCGATCGTTGGCATACTGCTTCAGGTGAGACCACTGGCGGAAAAATTCAAACTGGAGAAACTTATGGTGGTAAATATCATTGGCAAGCTGCTTGCGCCACCGGGCTAGGGTATCAGGATCCCGTTTGGCGATCGCTTCATCCCAACGGTGCCAGCTTTCGCCACCGTGAGCCTGTTTGAGCGCCATAAAAAAGGCAAAGTCGTCGAGCCAAACAGCCCGGGCATGGCAAAACACATCAAACTCTTGGCGCTGGCGATCGGAGGCATGGGCCTTAAAACGCTCGGCAGCTCGATCGAGTAGCGGTGTTTTGGTGGCAATGACGCGATCGTAGTCAACCTTGTCGCTGGGAAAATCCGGCAACACCGATAGATCCTCATAGGTCAGCCATCCTTCATCGACCAGCAAATCTAGGCTAATCAACAAAGGATTGCCCGCCATGGAGGAATAGCACATGTAGGGCGAGTTGCCGTAGCCCGTGGGGCTGAGCGGCAAGACCTGCCACAGTTGCTGACCACTGGCGGCTAAGAAATCAACAAAAGCATAGGCAGCGCCCCCGAGGTCTCCAATGCCGTGGGGGCCGGGAAATGAGGTGGGATGGAGCAACAAACCACTGGAGCGAGGAAAAGGCATGAGTTCAATCCAAGATGATAAGAACTGGAGTCTTTGCAGTCTCGATCGACGGCAGAGAGCAGGCAGCGGCACTAAAACCATCTGCCTTAACCCGTCTGTCAGCATCAGATAACCGTGGGGGCACTTGGCTCACCATGGCAACGATCTGCTCTATCCCCTTGCAGGACACAAGGCGATCGCAGCGTTATCGTCACGGCTGGCTAATCACGATCGAGAGCATCCGGAGCCTCTCAAGGGCGATCGCTCCCTGAAAAAGACCTCCTGACTATAGTAAGGACATCTGTGAAGAATTCGACCTAGCTTTTGGCCTAGTTTTAGGTTTGGGGCTAGAGTCTCGTCCTGTTGGGTCAAGTTTGTATCAAATGATGTTGTTTGACGACGGCCGGCAGGATTGAGGTCAAGGAATGATGAGAATGTTAAAAAACTGAGTAGACTCTAACCATGGAACGTTAGGATAGCAACGATCTAGACAACCTAATCAGCAGCCCAGTTTTACCGAAGCCGGTTACTATCAAGTCAATCCGCTAGTAGCCAGACTCCCTGGGCCCGCACCCTGCACTCCCAGCCTGTCTGCTTTTAGGACTCATGACATCATCTCTAGACGAGATTTGCCGGGGTTTTGCCTAGGCAAAGCTGAACGAGAGAGTCGCTGGTGGGATCCAGGGAAGCCCGCGCCATACCCAAGGTCAGCGTCGGCAGAAGGTCACAGCTCTCCCATGGATCGTGATAGACCAGACTTGCTGCTGGGAACCATGAGCTGGCTTAGGTGTCTAGACGTTTGCCCCTTGCCATGAGTATTATTGCCAGATTTTAGGTTCTATTCATGACACACGATCGCCGGAAAACTCGCTATTATCCACCCCAAGCCCAGCGCCCCATGGATCGGCCGAGTCGTCCGGTGCAGCTTCCGCGCCCTGCGCCCCCCCTGCCGCGATCGCCCCTGCCACAACCGTCTGCGGGCCATCGCTCTCCCCCATCGTCGCATCCCTTGCAGGATCTGCAACACCAGATCCGTCAGCCGCCGCCGCCACCACCGTTGGCATCGCCTGCGCCTAGCCCCACACCACGCCAGCGCTGGAGATGGATTCGCAACTGGCAAGTTTGGGGTACGGTGGCCGTTCTCTGCACCACCGGCACAGGACTTTTAGCCGCTGCTCTGCTGTTGAAAATTCCGGCTCTACCCAACTGCCCTGCCATTTTTTGGCCCACCGCCTCCGCCTCTCTACGCATGTATTGCGCCGATATTGCGGCCAATAAGCGCACGGTGGATGATTTGCTGGAAGCCATCCAGTTGGTAGAAAGTTTGCCCGACGATCATCCCCTGCAGCAGGAGATTCAAGCCTCCATTGAAACCTGGTCGATGATGATTCTTGATCTGGGTGACGAAGCCTTCCAAGCTGGAGATCTGGAGGAGGCGATCGCCATTGCAGAACGCATTCCCGCGCATCTGGCCGCCCACGACCTGGTGGATGATCAGGTGCAGGACTGGCAACGCATTTGGTCGGAAGGCGAAACGATTTACCGTGCCGTGGAAACGGCGCTGCGCAATCAGAGCTACCAAGAAGCCTTTCGCACCTCCAACCAGCTTCTCTATGTGGAGAATGAATATTGGCGCACCGTTCGACATGAGCAGCTCCAGGAGATCATCACCGTCGCTCGCAAGGATGGCGAGATTCTCGGTGAGGCTCAACGCTTAGCCGATCGGGGAAATCCAGATAGCTTGGTCGAGGCTATTCAACTGGTGCAGGGCATTGGCAGCACCAGCTATGCCTATGATCGAGCCCAAGCGCTGCTGAAGAGCATTGGGGAAGACTTTTTAGACCTGGCTCAAGCGGCCCTCGACCGGGAAGACTACGAGGGAGCGATCGCCATCATTGAACGCATTCCCGACACCATCAACCTTGGGGAAGAAGCCCAGGATTTTCTCACCATTGCCTCCGCCCAAAGCCAGGCTTGGCGCGGCACGGCCCTAGATATCGAGTCCGCCATTTTACAAGCCCAGCGACTGCGGCGCGATCGCCCTCTCTATAGCCGAGCCCAGGCCTTGATTCGCCAATGGCGGTTAGAGCTCCAAGACGTTGCCCGCATCGACACCGCCCGGCAGGTGGCTCGTCCCGGCACCGTGTCTGATCTACGGGCAGCGATCGCTGAGACCCAGATGATTCCCGATGGCAACCCCCGAGCCGGTGAAGCTCAACGTCTGGAGTCTGAATGGCTGAGCCAGATCCAGCGGATTGAAGACCAGCCGATTCTTGACCAGGCCAACCAGCTTGCCCAGCCGGGAACCGCCGCCGCCTTGCAGCAAGCGATCGCCACTGCCCAGCAGATTCAGCCGGGGCGCACCCTCTCCAGCACCGCCCAAGACCGGATTGCCACCTGGACGGCCCAAGTGCAGCGCATGGAAGACCAGCCGATTCTCGATCGGGCCCGCCAATTGGCCAATGCTGGCGACTGGCGCGGGGCCATCTCCACCGCTCAACAGATTACTGAAGGCCGGGCCCTGCGGAGCGATGCCCAAGCCGAGGTGACCACCTGGCGCAATCGCCTGGAAGGACAAATTCCCCTGCAAGATGCCTATGCGATCGCCAGCAGCGGCACAATATCTGGACTCGTCGCCGCCATTCAACTGGCCGATGAGGTGCCATCCAGCAACAGCAGCCGTTCTGAAGCCGATCAAATGATCAACACCTGGAGCTACCAACTGCTCAACGCAGCGGAGCAACAGGCCGTGGTGGATCTGGAAAATGCCATAGCGATCGCCCAGAACGTGCCGCCGCGCACCGAAGCCTACGCCGCCGCCCAACTGCGGATTCAATCCTGGCGACAGCAGCTTCAGCCGGTTCCTGCCCTGCCCACCTTACCTGAAGAATCTCAATAGATTGGGCCTCTTCAGTCCAGCCTGATATGTAGTGTAAACAACTTTTCCCGGGTCTCCGATTCACTACCGTACAATCAGCCCTCTGACGAGACCTGAGCTCGCTGTTCCCTGATTCGTCCTCTCACATCTGGCTGCATCCGTACATACTTCTCCATCGGTTCATTACTATGTCACAACGACCTCGTCCTTCCGCTGGCTTCAACCGCGAAGCACAACTCCTGAGAGCCTTCTCCCGTCGCCGATTCATCCAGTTTGCCTCCACGGCTTCCTTGGCAGCCGTCTCCACTCGCCTCATCGGCTGTAGCCCTTCCGGCGACACGGCGGCAACCACCGGAGGCACCCCCGCTGGCACATCAGGCAATACCCTACGGGTGCTGGCCTGGCCGGGCTATGACGAACCCGAGGTGATTCGCGGCTTTGAAGAAGAATATGGCGTGACAGTAGAGTTCAAAACCTATTTGGGCGGCGAACAAATGCTGCAGTTTTTCAACCAGTCGCCCGCTGGCACCTACGATGCCCTGATTTCCGATGGAGAATATGTCACCAAACTGGTGGCCCTAGGCGCGATCGCCCCCATTGATCCGTCCATCGTACCGAACTTGAGCGACTACCATCCGGTGTATCAAGATTTTTCCGGCTTCTACGAAGATGGCCAGATGATGGCAGTGGGCACCCGCTTTGGCAACTACGGCATCGCCTTCAACCAAAGCATTATTCCCCCTGCGGAGGTCACCAGTTGGGAGTTCCTGTTGCGGGAGGATCTAGCCGGCAAGCTGGCCCTGTTTGATTGGTATCTGCCCAATATGGGGAACGCTAGCTTAGCCCTCTTCCCCGAAAACCCCGATCCCTACAACCTCACCGATGCCCAACTGGAGGAAGTGAAGGCCTGGATGCTGCGCATGAAGCCCAACGTGGCCCTGGTGACCCCCAATGTGCAGGATATTGTCAATGCGTTCATCAACGGTGATGTGACGGCGGGGCCCGTGGGTGACTGGGTGATCCAAAATGCGATCGCCGATGGTAATCAAGAATTTACCGCCATCGTGCCGGAGGAAGGCGCGATCCGCTGGAGTGAAGGTGCCGTGATCTGTGCCGATAGCCCCAACCCAGAGCTAGCCCAAAGCTGGGTAGAATACATGTCCCGCCCTGAGGTACAGGCCCGCCTAGCCAATGCCCAAGCCTATAAAGGTCTTGCTCCTAACCTCAAGGTGGTCGAGCATCTCAATGATGAGGAAAAGCAACTATTGGGCTATGTGGCCGACCCAGACAACGCTGGCAAACTGGTGGTGGAAAGCCAGCTAGAACGCACCCGTGCCCGCCAGCTTCCGACACAACAAGACGAAAAAGCTTGGCAAGACATCTACAACGAATTTAAGGCCACGTAACCCGCGCCCGCCACGGTCTACATCGCCAGACTCTACCTAGCCAGATGCTGGGTAACTGTTTCCTATTGCTCTGTGGTTTAACACTAACGATGAGTTCAACCTCGACCAATCCACCCTCATCCATGCCCAGCGCTCAGGCAAGGACGGCAGAGACCCCCAGCGCTCCTGCTCTAGAATTGCGGGCGATCGCTAAACAGTTTAATCAACTGTCCGTCCTCAGCGACATCAACCTGCATGTGGATCCTGGCGAATTTGTCGCCATTATGGGCCCCAGCGGCTGCGGTAAAACCACACTGCTGCGGTTAATTGCCGGGCTAGAGTCTATGTCATCCGGGGAAATCTGGCTGCATGGGCAACCCATTGGCCAATTGCCCGTCCATCAGCGCCATACACCGCTGGTGTGGCAGAGCTTTGCCCTATTTCCCCACCTGAATGTTTTCCAGAACATTGCCTTTGGGCTAACGCTCAAGTCCCATAGCCGGGCTGCCGTGAAAGACAAAGTGCATCAAGTGGCTGAATTAGTCAACCTCAGCGACTTTCTCAAGCGGCGGGTGGGGGCGCTCAGCGGCGGACAAAAGCAACGGGTGGCGATCGCCCGGGCCTTAGTGATGGAACCGAAGATTTTGCTGCTGGATGAACCCATGAGCGCCCTTGATGCCCATCTGCGGCTGCGGATGCAAGGAGAACTCAAGCGCCTCCAGCAAACCTTGAATATCGCCTTTGTTTACATCACCCACAATCAAAATGAAGCCTTTGCCATGGCCGATCGGATTGTGGTGATGAACCGTGGGCGGATTGAACAAATAGGCTCCCCCGCCGATATCTATACCCGTCCCCAAAGCCATTTTGTGGCGGAATTTGTCGGCAATAACAACCTCTTTGATGGCCAAGTGCGATCGCTCAATGACGACCACACCCTAACCATCCAATGCCCCCAAGGTCTGATCCGCGCCCAGCCCGGCCAGGTGAACCACAGCATCGGCGACATGGTCACCGTGGTGGTTCCCGCTGACAAAATGCGGCTTGCTCCCACCGATAAAACCGACAATAGCCTCAAAGCTAGTCTGCGCGGACGAGAGTTCATGGGCTCCCAGATGAGCTATCTTCTGGAAACCGCATCGGGCCATGAACTGAACCTGATTTGCCAAGAGTCCTTCAGCGATAGCCTACGCATTACCATCAACACCGATCTTGTGCTCCACTGGTCATCCCAGGATACGGTGCTGCTGGGAGACACCCGATCCCTGGAGGGTGCTTGATGAGCCAGCCAACCGCCAACCGCCCCATCGCTACCCCCAATGAACGCAGCGGCCTCAAATACATCGGTCTGGCCCCGGTGGTAATCTACAACGGCATCTTTTTTCTGTTGCCGCTGCTGTTCTTGATTTGGATTGGCTTTTGGACGACCGAAAACTATCGAGCCATTCCCGGCTTTTCCCTCGACAACTACATCGATATTTTCAGCCAGCTCTTCACGCGATCGCGCTATGCCTATGCCCTGCTGCAAACCGCCTGGGTTGCTAGCACCACCACCCTGCTGGCCATCCTCCTGTGCTACCCCTTCGCCTTGATGCTGGTGTTTGGCGTCCCCGAACGGCTGCAGCGCTTTGCCGTCCTGCTGGCGATCGCCCCCTTCTGGAGCAGCTATATTCTCCGGCTCTACGCCTGGCAAACGATTCTCAACCGCAACGGCCTGTTCAATACCCTGCTGCTGAAACTGCAGGTGATTCAAGAACCGCTGCCGATTATTTTCACCCAGGTGGCCACCCGCATCGGCATTTTGCACTACCTCGCGCCCATCGTCATCCTGATTCTCTACCTGGTGTTGCGCAACAGCGATCGCGCCCTGCTGGAAGCTTCCCGCAACCTCGGAGCCACCCAGTGGCAAACCTTTTGGCGCGTCCTGCTGCCCCTCAGCAAGCCAGGCATCATCTACAGCGCTCTGTTTGGCATCATCATCAGTGCGGGCGATGTCCTATCTGGCATTGTGTTAGGCGGCGGCACCGGGCGATCGATTTTTGGGCCCATTCCCCTCTTTTCCACCGTGGTGCTCAATGAATATGCCGGCACCACCAACCTACCCCGCACCTCCGCCCTCGCCACCATCTTGGTCATCCTGCTGCTGGTGATCCTAGCAGCGGGTTTGAAACTAGCCGACCCTCCCCGCGACTGAAGTGCCCATG
>RECH01000331.1 GCA_007694125.1 Leptolyngbya sp. DLM2.Bin15 | reverse complement strand
GTGTGGTATATCAGCCGTCCCCCAGCCTATGAGCGATCCTTTTCTATGGCCATAGAGCCCCTAGACCGACTGACGGGTCGCGAATCCTCCTCCTCTGGTCTAGCGGCCTTAGCTAGAGGTGGAGGGTTGCCTGGAATTGCCCTATCGGGTGGTCTTGGCGGCGCTGACTATGACAGTTTAATCACTATCCTACAAAGTGAACTGGTGTTGGAACCGGTCGTTGAAGCGGTGCGGGCGCAGACGCAGGATCCTGACTTTGACCACGCAACGTTGCTTGACAGCCTAACCGTTGAGCAAGCGGGGCGAGCCAAGATCCTGGATGTTTCCTTTCGTTCTCGGGATCGAGACCTGGTTCAGCGGGTCATTACGGAGCTGCAATCGGCCTACCTTAACTACAGCACCGAAACCCAGCAGATGGCTCTGATTCGTCGGCTCAATGATATCAATGCCCAGGTGGCGGTGCAGCGTCAGGAGGTGGCGAGTACCCAGGCTTCGCTGGTGCGGTTTCAGGGGCAGAACCAAATCCTGGAT
Organism: Leptolyngbya sp. DLM2.Bin15; assembly: GCA_007694125.1. Classification (GTDB taxonomy): domain Bacteria; phylum Cyanobacteriota; class Cyanobacteriia; order RECH01; family RECH01; genus RECH01. Next base: position 12,257 of record RECH01000331.1, on the reverse strand, counting down.
CTACAGTCGGCTGGTGAAGCCCTAGAGCGTCGCCGCAGCGAAGTTTTGATGGAGCAACAAAACACCCGAATCAATATTGAGGGAACCCTGGAAAAATACAATAACCTACGCAATCAAGTGGGCCTACAGCCAGCGGAGGCCATCTTGGTGGCCAACCTGAGTGAGTCGCCAGTGTATCAAAGCCTGCTGACCCAATATCGGGCACTTGAAAGCGAAATCGCGGTGGAATCGGCCCGGTTTAGAGCCGATACGCCGATGATTCAGGCGCTTCAGGACAAACAGCGACAGTTGATGCCGCTTCTAGAAGCGGAGGTGGAGCGAAACCTGGGCAGTGCGGCCACCTCCGCTGGCCTCATTACGCCGCAAACCCTTGGCTACCAAGGATCCATCGGTCGTAACTTGGCGCAGGAGTTGGTCGCATCGATCAACGAAATCCAGGTGTTAGAGGTTCAATACCAGTCCCTCTCCCAACTCTACGGGACGTTGTCTGGCCAGCTCGATAATTTGGTCAGCCTTGGCAGTAACTTTCGGGAAATCGAACGTAATCTGATGCTCTCAGAGGAGGCTTTAAAGGGGCTGCTCGCAGCACAGCAGGAGTTGAAACTGCAACTGGAGGCAGAGACTAACCCCTGGATCATCGTGGCGGGCTATGACCTCACGACACCGCTGGAGCCTGAGAGTCGCTTAATGCGGGGACTGCTACTAGGCTTGGTGGCCAGCATGATTCTAGGGCTGGGAACGGTATTCCTCCTGGAAATGATGGATCGGTCTTACCATAGTGCGGAGCAGGCCAGTGAGGGCACCCACATTCCGATTTTGGCCACCGTGCCATGGGCTCGCCAGATCGCAGCCCTGACGCATCAGACCTATGCCCGTTTAGTGCCCTTGTCAGAGCCATCCTTTGCCCTGGCTTCCACCCAACGCAATGTTCAGGTTCCTTTAAACCTTCAGCCATTGGATCCTGCCGCTGGCCAAACGCGGTTTGAATCGGCCTGTCAGGACTTGGCGGCTAATCTTCTCCTCCTCAGGGCCAAGTCAGCGGTTCAGGTTGTGGCCATCGCCTCCTGCCTTGCGGGGGAAGGCAAAACGACCCTGGCGGCTCACTTGGCCCTTGCCTCGGCGAGGGCAGGGCGTAGGGTTTTGTTGGTGGACGGCGATGTCCGGCAGCCACAAATCGGGCCGTTATTTGGTCTTAGACCGCCTGCACCTAAGCACGGGGCTTTCACGGCCAGTGAATGGGTGCCGGAAACTCAATCCCTGTTAGATCCGGGCCATCTTGACCTCCTCGAATTTTCCGATCAAGACGCCATGGTTTCCACGGGCTTCATCGCCAGTTCCCAATTCGAGCTTTTCCTCAAGAAGTGGCGGACTGACTATGATCTCATTATTATGGATACCCCCGCCTCGCTGAACGCCGCTGAGGCCAAGTTAGTGAGTCAATATGCCGATGGTTTGTTGTTAGTTCTCAGGATAGGTCAAACGGATCGGGATCTCGTTACTAACGTGGTCAGGGATTTTCGCACAACATCGCAAACCCCTATCCTGGGCCTGGTGGCCAATGGCATCACGTAAGGGCAACGCTCCGGACAGTTTTTGAGAGCCAACGGTAGAATGCGGGTTTCAGCCCTCTTCCACGGTGGTCTAGGCAACGAGAGAACAAGGGTTTCAGCGCTTGTCCGGAAAAGTATCCGGACTATTGTAAGGGAAGAGATAAGGGGGAACATACTCTGGTTTATTCCTTGTCGTATAGCTCTTCCGAGTTGAGGGCAATAAGTCAATCCAATACCTAGTCACAGCAAGGTTTTCAGCAAATTTGGGAGGGATGACATCCATCATTAGCTATAGTTTCAACTGCAAATCCAGAAGAGCCTGTCGTATCTACTTTCATTTTCAATAATAAAAACGCAAATCTCAGATGTTTCATCATTTCTCACTACACCATCACCGACTAGCATTATTGTTGCTATTCATGGATTTTCTTGGGCTTTTATTTTCTTTTGGTATTGTTTATGCCTTCAATATATCACCACTTTATCAAGAGAGTATTTTAGGATTCACAGCTACTGCTGCTGTCATTTTACTTAGCCTTTACCTGACTGAATCTTATGAGGTTCACACTCAGGTTCTAGGCTTGAGAGCACCATATAGAGCTATTTTAAGCAATTTAATAGCTCTTATCTTGCTTTCGTTTTATTCTTATATTTATAGGCAGTACCGAGGTGAATTTATACATATTCGCCTTTTATTTTCAGAGCTACTTATTTTCACCTCCTGGGCGGCTACTAGCAGGGCTTGGTTTGCCAAGCGTGTTTCCGATGAGGCGGCTCAAAGCAGTTGGCTAATCATGGAAAAACAAGCATTTTATCTAACTACTTGGGATAGCATTGTAAAAGCTATTAAAATTCATTCGAGTATTCCAGATAAAACTGAGTTTGATGTAACCATGCTGACGAAGAAAATTACACCATTAGAAGATATTTCCCTACATTCATACTCGGGAATTTTGATTTGCAGTGGAGAAAAACTAGAGAGAAAGACAATTCAAACCCTTATGGAACTCAGGCTAGAAGGAACCCTAATCTATAGTCTTTCTGAATTTTGTGAAGGTTTTATCTATAAAATACCAACTATATATCTTCAAGATGATTGGTTTATATTTTCTGCTGGGTTTTCACTTCTTCACAGCCATGCTGGCAACAAGTTAAAGCGAGCATTGGATGTAGCCATTTCTGTCACCTTGCTAATGCTAACGCTTCCTCTGATGGTGTTGGCAGCTTTCTTAATAAAGTTGGACAGTCAAGGGCCTATACTCTACAGTCAAACGCGTAGTGGATTAAATAGGAAATCTTTTCGACTATACAAATTCCGTTCTATGTTTCATAATAGTGAGCATGGCAAAGCTCAGTGGGCTCAGGCTAATGATCCTCGGGTTACACGAATAGGGCGCTTCCTTCGCTTGACTCGAATCGATGAGCTCCCTCAAATTTTTAATGTTCTAGCTGGAGATATGAGTATAATTGGCCCTCGTCCCGAGAGACCTGAGTTTGATCAACATCTATCTGTTGAAATTCCATACTATGATACTCGTTATTTAGTTAAACCAGGTATTACTGGCTGGGCTCAAGTTATGTATCCCTATGGAGCATCCATAGAGGATGCCTATCAAAAGTTGGCTTTTGACCTTTACTATATTAAGAATTACTCATTGTTACTAGACATAGCTATTCTATTCAAAACAGTTAGGGTAGTCCTGATGGGGCGAGGTCGATAATGAGTCAAGTACTAGTTACAGGGGGCGCTGGTTATATCGGTTCTCATGTTGTTCGTAAATTGGGAGATGCTGGCTATGATGTAATAACGTATGACAATGGATCAACTGGATTCGCTGAACGATTAACTTGTGGCAGACTAATTCTAGGAGATGTATCTGATTACAAGAAGCTTCGTCAAGTATTTCATGACTACGATATTGACTCTGTTCTTCATTTTGCGGCTAGCATAGTAGTCCCAGATTCCATAAAATCTCCCTTAGCCTATTACATCAACAACACCGGAAACACCCTTAACTTACTTCAAGTTTGTCAGGAATTTAAAGTTAAACACTTGGTTTTTTCTAGCACGGCGGCAGTCTATGGAGAACCTGGAGAGTTACCTATATCTGAATCATCTCCCACCATGCCCATTAACCCCTATGGTCGTTCTAAGCTGATGAGTGAGTGGATGATTCGGGATTACAGTCAGGCTAGTGAGCTAAGGCACTTAATCCTTCGTTACTTTAATGTTGCTGGTGCGAACCTTTCAATCCCGGTGGGGAAATCTTCGTCAAATACTACACATTTAATCAAGGTTGCTTGTCAAGCAGCTCTGGGGCGTCGTTCAGCCATAGAAATTTTCGGGACTGACTTCCCTACTCCAGACGGAACTTGTATCCGAGACTATATTCATGTTGAGGACTTAGCTCAAGCTCATCTTGGTGCTTTGCGCTACTTAGAGTCCGGAGGGAGAAGTGACATCTTAAATTGTGGTTATGGGCACGGGTACAGTGTTCGAGAGGTGATCGATGCAGTCAAGCAAGTTTCGGGTGTTGGTTTCTCTGTTGTGGAGGGTTCCCCAAGATTAGGGGATCCTGCGTGTGTAGTAGCTGAAACAAGTCGAATTCGATCAGTCTTGAGATGGGAGCCTACCCATGATAACCTCTATGATATCGTTCGCACGGCATACGCCTGGGAACAACAGACGTCTTAATCAGAGGATGCTTCGATTGAAACCATGTTGAGTTTTCTAATCTTAGTCAGTTTTGGTAAAAGCTATTTTCAGCATATTTAGATGTTGATTTGTGTATTGTCGATCTAAGAAAGACCGCTACACTAGTAAGCCCATCAATTCGTATCTTGCGAGATTGTGACATATGAAATCTATTTTCGAGGAAAAACGATGTCATCGCAACCGCAAGCGTTCCAAGCGCCGTCAGATTTATTGTCCAGACCATGGCTGTTATCTAGAGAGTGTCAGCCGTAAGTATTGGCTCTATACCGAATCTCCAGAACAGCTTCGCCAGCGCGGGGTTAGTCGCCGGGTTGCCCTCATGCTGATCGCCACGGAAACCGCCGTTAAGCTAGAGAATGAGTGGATTGAAGGGTTTTGGTGTCCAGAATGCGAGGCCGTGTCCTGGTACCATGTCCGCCTCCTCGACCAGCGGCAATACCATATATCAGTGGTTGAACGGGAGCTATGGGAACAGGCGGCTGGGGTCATTCATCCTGAGGGCAACCCCTCCGTTGGGGCCTTTACCCGTCGCCAAGCCCGAGCCAATAACTATGGCGGGGTCAAGGATTTCAGGTTTTTGGTTTAACCGATTTCTCCCCAGGCCATGGGTCTATGGTGGAGTTGTTTTCTAACCGGATCCTAGGTCTGAAAATATCCTTTAGGAACCGTCGCGAGGTGCTATCCTTTCCATTATTGGTTTGATTTTGTTTATTCTGTTTAGCCCTTTTAATTCAATAGTCACCCTAGGGGTGATATCATAGGTGAAACCTACACAATCGAATAGCATTCGTAACGGTATGGACGCGGGCTTCGACGGTCGTTTCTGATCTCAGTCTCTCCAGGTTAGTCCCGAGGGGTATCCCTAGGGCTAAGCATGGGTTCATAGTGCCTATCTGAGATTGACATCGACTACACTGGTTAAATCTGTGTTAGGGAGTGTTGCGATGGAGCAGCCCGACGTCATTGCTGTGATTCGCCAGGAACTACCTGGGTTGATTGCCCAGGATGCCCAGGTTAGGGACTTTATCTTGCGCACGGTTTCGGCATACTACGCAGGTAAGGCTGAAACCGACAGCAAGTTTGACCGGATTCTGGCTGAACTCCAGCGGGATCGAGAGGAGCAGGCCCGTAAGTGGGATGAGCAAAACCGTAAGTGGGATGAACAGCTCGATGAAATTCGTTGCCTGGATAAACGGTTTGATAGCACCATTGGTGCCCTGGGTTCTCGCTGGGGGCTAGCCTCAGAGGCGAGCTTCCGCAATGCCCTGACCGGGATTTTGACCGATTCCTTCGGGGTGGATGTCCTCAATGTCAACCTCTATGACTACGAGGGATCGGTGTTTGGCCGTCCAGATCAGGTGGAGTTGGATCTAATTATCAAAAATGGTGTCACCATTGCCTGTGAGATCAAGTCCTCCATTGATAAGGCTGGTATGTACAGCTTTGGGCGCAAGGTTGATTTCTATGCCCGCCACGAACAACGGGACATCAGCCGCCGGATTGTGATCTCACCCATGGTGGATCGGCCTGCCTTGCCAGTGGCGGAGGCCCTTGGCATTGAAATCTACGGCTACGCTGACGCCGTAGAAGGTCTGCACAGCTCAGATCCGACGACGACAACCTACCTTTGAAACGTGATCTGCTACCCATGGGCCAGCATGGCCATCTCTACCGTCACGTGTCATCCCGGAAAGCCCTGACCTAGGAGGCTGAATCCATGACCGCTTACACAGCTCAGGAGCTAGAGGCCCAAATGCCCGATGGGCGGCGGCTATTGAGTGATGAACCAGAGATGGAAAGTTCCCTCCATTACCTCCAACTGCTGCTGTTGGTCACCAGTCTAGAATGGGCTTGGCGAGATCGAGATGATTTCTTTATTGGTGCCAATTTAACGGTCTACTTCAGCCGCCAACAGCTCAAGCATCGGGATTTTCGTGGCCCGGATTTCTTCCTCGTGAAAAATACGACCCGGGAACTTCGGTCGTCCTGGGTGGTTTGGGAGGAGGATGGACGCTACCCAGATCTGATTATTGAGCTACTGTCTAACTCCACCGCTGCTGTGGATCGCACCACCAAACGTCAGCTCTATGCCGAGCGCTTTCACACCCCTGAGTATTTTTATTTTTCGCCAGAAACCTTGGAGTTCGCTGGGTTTCGGTTAGCGTTCAATCAGTACGAGCCGATCACTCCCAATGACCAGGGCTGGTTGTGGAGTGAAACGCTGGGCTTTTTCCTGGGGATCCATAACCGCCAACTACGGTACATCGCCTTGGAGGGAACCGTCATTCCTACCCCTGAGGAGGTGGCTCAGCAGGAAATACTGAGGGCGGAACAGGCCAGCCAGCGCGCCGCTCAGGCTACTCAACGGGCGGATCAGGCCGCCCAACGAGCTCAACAGGAATCCCAACGGGCGGATCAGGCCGCTCAACGGGCTCAACAGGAGAAAGCTCGTGCCGATCAGCTAGCGGCCAAACTACAGGCATTGGGACTTGATCCGGATGCCTGAACCATGGGTTTACGGACTTTACTCCCCTGACTGATGACCTCAAACCACGCTAAATCTACCTCCCTCCTGCAAGATCTGCGCCAGCTTTGGCGTCACCTCAGCCGCCGTCGTCAGCGCCAGTTGGGGGTGCTGCTGGTCTTGCTGCTGCTGAGTTCCCTGGCGGAGATGATTAGCGTTGGGGCCATCTACCCGTTTTTATCGGTGCTGGGGAATGCCCAGGAGATATTGCAGTTACCGCAATATCAGTCCGTCTTTGCCCTGCTGCGCATCGGAACCCCCCAGCGCCTGGTGCTAGTCATGGCCTTAGGCTTTATTGCGACCCTGGCCTTGGCCAACGGGTTGCGGCTGTTAACCTTGCAGGTGCGCTACCGCCTGGCGGCGGCGATTGGGGCGGATATCAGTGGCCAGGTCTACTACACTACGCTCTATCAGCCATACCATTTCCATGTGCGGCAAAACAGCAGTGATTTAATTCAAATTTTAACCGGTGACACGGGCCAACTCACTAACGGTATTTTAATTCCGCTGGTTGACTTTCTAGCAAATTTAATCCTAGCGCCTGCTCTGATCATTACGCTGCTCCTAGTCGATTGGCGGGTTGCTCTGGGGGCGGCTCTGATTCTGGGCACAGCATATACGGTTATTTTTCGTGCCCGTCAGCGGATTCTGCAACGTAACAGCGCACGTTTTTCCCAAGCTGGTCAGGGTAAGGTGCAGGTGGTGCAGGAGGGGATTGGGGGGATCCGTGAAGTGTTGCTGGATCATTCTCAGCCTTTTTTCCATCGTGCCTATCAACGCCATGAGCGAGGGATGATGCGGGCGCAGGTAAGCAACCAAATCACCAGCGTAGCTCCGATCTATGTGATTGAGTTTATTGCCCTGGGATCCATTGCCCTACTGGCGGTTGGGCTAGGGGCGCAGGGTGATTTTAGCCAGGTGGTTCCTATCCTAGGGAGTTTGGCCCTGGGGGCAAAGCGACTGGTGCCCGCCTTGCAAATGCTGTTTGCCTCGTTAGCTAGTATTCAGGGATCTCGGGCGTCCCTATCGCGGGTGTTAGCTGCCTTGAATCGGCCCATCGATCCGGTGCTGGTCAGGTCAGGGGTGACTCCCTTGGGGCTGCATGACGATCTGCGCCTCGATGGGGTGTGGTTTCGCTATGGGGAGGATACCGACTGGGTGCTGCGGGACTTAAATTTAAAGATCGCGGCTAAAACATCGGTGGCCTTTGTGGGCAGCACGGGCAGCGGCAAGAGCACCACGGCGGACTTGATCTTGGGGCTGCTGAAGCCGGAGCAGGGGCACATTGTAGTGGATGGGGTGCCCTTGGAGGGGGAACGGTTGCAACAATGGCAGGCGGCGGTGGCCCATGTGCCGCAGCAGATCTACCTGAGTGACAGTACCCTAACGGAGAACATTGCCTTTGGCATCCCGGAGGCGGAGATTGACCTAGCGCAGGTGCGGCGGGCGGCTCGGTTGGCCCAGATTGCGGACTTTATTGAGGGTCTGCCCGCTGGCTATGAGACCTACGTGGGGGAGCGGGGGATTCGCCTCAGTGGGGGGCAACGGCAGCGGATTGGCATTGCGCGGGCGCTGTATAAAAAAGCCTCGGTGATTGTGTTTGATGAGGCCACCAGTGCCTTGGACAATGCGACGGAGCGGGAGGTGATGGCGGCGATTGAGAGTTTGAGTGGGGAGTTGACCATCATCCTAATTGCCCACCGCCTGAGTACGGTGGAGCGGTGTGATGTGGTGGTGGAGTTAGACCAGGGGCGGGTGGTGGCCCAGGGAAGTTACGGGGAGTTGATGGCGCGGTCGGCCAGTTTCCAGCGGATGGCGGGGGTGGCCCTGACCTAAGGGGATAGGGTACGGAACCCGGTTGTATAATGGACTCACAGGAGATTACACCTGATCAGGCCATAGGTGTCCAGACGTTGCCGGAGGGTTGGCCGTGACTGTGCCTAGTTCCACGATCCGTGACATCGCGATGCTCGAAAATGGTGATCACCTACCTCACCATGAGTTTGAGTGTCGCTTCTAGATCTTTAATTTTGTTGGGAATAACCGCCTACCTAGGGCCGTCCTAGATTCTTCGCAAGCCCAAGCGTCAGTCTTGTCAGTCACTGGACGGCGTCCCTCTGTCTACTCCCTCCAGGTGGGGTGGTAGTGGGGTGCGTTAGCATGGGGCCAGGTTCCTGCCCTAGGGTGAGAAATCGTCTGAGCTGTTTTGATGAGATAGGTGCTTCACGCCATGATTCAAACCTCTCCCCCCTTACCTCCCCAGCAAGTGCTGCCCACCATGTATGACTTGCCCAGTGAAGATCCAGAGGAGCCCGGTTTGCCTGACGAGTTTCATCTGCTGCAACCTGAACTGCTCCGGGTCACGTTTCGCCCGCCCACCTATGCGGCGGATATGGTTTTTACGGCCAGTGATTTAAATCTCTACTACGACCCCAGGCATACCCAGTGGTATAAGCGGCCTGACTGGTTTGGGGTCTTAGGGGTGCCCCGGCTCTATGAGGGGCGGGATCTGCGCTTGAGTTATGTGACCTGGCAGGAGGGGACTTCGCCGTTTGTGGCGGTGGAGTTGTTGTCGCCGGGCACCGAAAAGGAAGATTTAGGCCGTAGCCTGCGTGATGCGAGCCAACCACCCAATAAGTGGACGGTCTATGAACAGATTCTCAGAATTCCTTACTATTTTGTGTTTAATCGCTACAGTGATGAGCTTCAGGCCTTTGGGCTAACGATGAACGAATATCAGCCTCTGCAACCAGACAGTATGGGGGTGTGGCTGAAGGAAGCCGAGTTAGGTCTAGGGCTGTGGCAGGGAATCTATCAAGGGGTGGAGCGGCTATGGTTGAGGTGGTATGACCGGGATCGTCAGTGGTTGCCCACTCCGACTGAGCTAGGGTCACAACAGGCGGAAGCGGAAAAACAGCGGGCGGAGTTCGCATCACAACGGGCGGAACAGGAAAAACAACGGGCGGATCGTCTGGCAGCTCAGTTGCGGGCCTTGGGGGTTGAGCCTGAGGATGGCTGAGGGTAGTGAGTCGGGAGTTGGAAGTTGTAGGCACTATCAGACCTAGACATCTGAGGAGAGTAGATGACGGTTTCTCTAGATCGCCAGCTGATTTATCCGGACAGCGATGGGCAGCCCATGGCGGACAATACGAAACAGTTCCGATGGATTGTCTTACTGAAGGAAAATCTGGAGTGCCTGTTTGCTCAGGATCCCCAGGTCTTTGTGGCGGGAGATTTGCTCTGGTATCCGGTGGAAGGTCATCCAGAAACCCGCGTGGCCCCAGATGCGATGGTGGTGTTTGGCCGACCCAAGGGGGATCGGGGCTCCTATCGGCAGTGGGAGGAAGACAATCTTGCGCCGCAGGTGGTCTTTGAGGTGCTGCCGCCGGGGAATACCCTAAAGGAGATGGCCAAAAAACAGCAGTTCTATGACCGCCACGGCGTAGAAGAGTATTACCTTTACGATCCTGATCGAAATGACTTAACGGGCTTTCAGCGGATTAACGATCACCTGGATGTGATCGAAGAGATGGCGGGCTGGGTCAGCCCGCGCCTGGGAATCAGGTTTACCCCGACTGAAACGGATTTAGAGGTTTACTACCCCGACGGGCGACGATTCCTGACCACGGTGGAGTTGGCTCAACAGGTAGAGCAAGCTCAACAACAGGCCGTGCAGGCTCAACAACAGGCCGCGCAAGCCAGCCAACGGGCCGACCGCCTAGCGGCTCAGTTGCGGGCTTTGGGGGTTGAGCCCGAAGATGAAAACCAATGACAGACCGGCTAGAATAGCCCAACCCATTGCAGGAGGTTCTACCGTGACGACTAGCCACCTGACAGACCCTCAAGTAACGCGATTAGAGGCCGGAGACCGCCTCAGCCGAGCCGAATTTGAGCGTCGCTACCAGGCGATGCCGGAGGTCAAAAAGGCGGAGTTAATCGAAGGAGTGGTTTACGTGGCATCCCCCTTACGCTACAACCAACACGGTAAGCCACACAGTAAGATCATTGCTTGGCTGCAAGTCTATGCAGCCGCTACAGCAGGGGTAGAAGTAGCCGATAATACTACGGTCAGGTTAGATGGCGACAATGAACCCCAACCCGATGCCTTGCTACGGTTGGATGAGGCCAGGGGAGGGCAATCGCGGATCAGTGAGGATGACTATATTGAGGGCGCTCCGGAGCTGATTGTGGAGATTGCGGCCAGTAGTGCCTCCTACGATCTGCATGACAAGCTGCGGGCCTATCGGCGGAATGGAGTGCAGGAGTATCTGGTATGGCTAACCCAGGAGCAAGCCTTTCGCTGGTATGTCTGGCAGGAGGGGGAATATCAGTTACAGGCTCCGGATGAGCAGGGAATTTTGCGGAGTGCGGTGTTTCCGGGGTTGCAATTAGCCGTTGAGGCTTTGCTGGCGGGGGATATGCAGCGGGTGTTGGCGGTGCTGCAAGCAGGCATTTTGTCGGACTTGCACCAAGCCTTTGTTCAGACGCTAGCGTCGCGAGAGCCCTAGTTCCCCCGTCATAGAATGCCTGGGCTAGAGTAATACATAACTAAGTTGGCGAAAATAGCCTTGGTCAGTTTTCTCGCCCTGCTGCCCCGTACGCTAACCACCTTTCTGTTTGCCCTGGCGGCACTCCTCCGGTTCTATGGCAACACCAACACCACCTTCCTCCACCTCACCACCCTCCGCTGGAGCCTCCTGGCGTTCAGTTTGGGGGCAGCGGCTCTCCTGGTTAATCTCGGCCTTGAGTGGAACGCTGGAAATCGAAGCCGAAACCAACAGACTGAAGCAAGAGAACGCGAAGCTCGACGCGATGATCTTGCAGACGAGGAACGACGCAAAGCAGATCGAGAAAGAGGCCGAGCAGATCGAGAAAGAAACCAAGCAGATCGAGAGCGAGAACGCGCGGCTCGCCAAGCTCGAATCCAAAATCGATGGATTGTTCTCCAAGTACAACATCACCTTGCCCCCCAGGAAAACACCCGAGCAGCCTTAGCCGATTTCATCGCTTTCTTGCAGGAGTATGGAGAGTAATCTCCTTGATTAGCTTCCTCGCCCTGCTGGCCCGGGCCTTAACCACCTTTCTGTGTTCAGGCGCTAGCGTCGCGAGAGCCCTAGTCCCTAAGGGATCAGGTTATCCTGAAGGAAAATCAATTGGTCAGTCGCTGTTATGGTCAGTCAACCGTCCGACCTTGTGTTACCGCCCACGCAGGATGAGTTGCCCTGTGATGATGGTGTTCCGATGGAAACCCAACGCCATAAGCTGCAAATGGATCTCCTGATGGAGACGCTGCAACCCTGGCTGGCGAAGCGGGAGGAGGGCTATGTGGGGGGCAACATGTTTCTCTACTACAGTCTGGCCCAGGTGCGGAACCGGGAGTTTATGGGGCCGGATGTGTTCGCGGTGGTGGGGGTGCCGAAGGGGGAACGCAAGAGCTGGGTGGTTTGGGAGGAGGGCCAGGGGCCAG
>RECH01000001.1 GCA_007694125.1 Leptolyngbya sp. DLM2.Bin15 | reverse complement strand
GGAGAGATTGAGGGTGCTATTGAACCCACCCCCACTGCCAAACACCACATAGCTAGAGCCAGAAAAGTTGCCGTTGTTGTCGGCACTGTATGCGCCAATGATCAGGTCATCGAAGCCATCGCCATTAATATCCCCCGCACTGCTCACCGAACCACCGGAACGGTCATATGCGTTTACGCCATCCATGCGAAAGCCATTGCTGCCATTGAGATCAGCCAAGTTCAAAACAGGGTCAAAAACCATCTTGTTTCCTCTTGTTTATGTATTCGTTAGTTTTCACAGTCGTTCCAACCCAGCACCTTGCCTCAGTGCCAGCTACTCATCCCCCATCGAAATCACATGGCGGATTTCATCGGAGCGAATGCCGATGGCCATGGGGCGCTGCACGTTAGGGATGGTCACCACGTCATAGAGTTCTGAAACCACCCCTGCGATGCGCAAGGAATGCACCAGATCTCCACTGCGCAGGTCAATCACCCCAATCCCACAGCGCGGTTCGGCTCCCTTTTGCGCCAGGGCGGCATCTAATGCCAAGCCTTGAAAACTCTTGTTGTGGCGCGGTTCTGATAGCCCCACAATGGCAAAGTCTCCGGCAAACGCAAGGCCGCGCAGATAGCCAGGGCAAAACGTCACCGCTTCAAACTGGCCGGTTGCGGTATCGACATATCCAAACTCGCCTGTCCCGGAGTTCAATAGCCAGAGGCGATCGCGATACCACCGGGGTGAATGGGGCATCGATAGTCCCGTCGCAATGATTTCATTGCTCTCTATATCAATGACGCAACCCCCATCACTGCGATGGTCGCGCCAGCCATCGGCCACATCACTGCGGCTGACGCTGGTCACATAGCGCGGTTGCCCATCCCGCAGCGCCAACCCGTTGAGATGACAGCGATCTTCAGCAGCGAGCTTGCTGATAAAGGGCGGTTGCCAAAGGGGGACAAAGCTATGGGTTTCGCTGACGGTCGCTAAACAGCTAAACAGCGTATTGACAAAAACTGGGCGGGGGTTGCCCTCCGCCATCACCACATCATGAATGTCTAAATCACCGGTGATGTAAGACATCTGCGGCACATAGACGGCATCGTAGCCTTGGTAGTCTTGCCCAGGACTGAGGCTATTTTCAAAGCGCCACAGTTGATAGAGGGTGCTCAGGTAAAGGCTATTGTGATGGACGGTCAGGCCCATGCACCGTTCGAAGGTGCGTTCAAAGACCGATAGCTGACCGTTGGGTTGAATCCCAATCCAAAATACCTTTCCGGCTTGATAGGTTGTGAAGGCTAGGCTCAGGTGCTGTTCCAATAGCCACGATGTCAAGTGCCGCGATCCGCTCAACTCCAAATGGGAGGAGTTTTCAGGCATTCTGTTAAATTTATCCTGCACATAAGCGAACTCATCCCATACAACGACGCCATGACTGTCAACCCTATCCACAGTGATAGGACACAATGACAACTCATCAATCGCACGAATTCAATATTCACCCCTTGATTATGTATTATTTATTACTTTTTGTCTAGCCTAGCTATACGCCCTTGGTTCTAAAAACATACGTATATTTACTAACAAAATCCTTGTGCTAAGGTAATTTATACCATCTAGAGCTGCTGCACTAAAACTTGAACTTCGGTCGCCAATATAAAAATTAGAAGGGGATATGTGATGGTGAGCAACGCCATTGCGTCTCCTAGGGTTATTCATCCCATCTGTTGCCCAATCTGACGCAGAAGCGATCGCCCCCCAGGCTCAAGAAAAGCGATCGCTCTGTGGATTACTCGCTTCATTAAAGCCCAGGCTCAAGGCTCTTGCCTGATAGGGGTGGCGGCCGAATAAGCGATCGCCCCCTCGTAGTCGTCTACCTTACAGCCCATGGGTAGAGAACCGAATCAGTGATTACGGTTTCTAAGACAACTCATTTAATTCCAGAAAAGTTAGATCGGTAACCACGACTCAACTGGGTTCCTATAACCGAATCTCCTATTAGAAAAAGTCTTCTAAAGTAGTAATCAAAGGGACAGAGATATCCCTAGTAACAGTCACCTCAACTTGACTAGATGCAATCAGAGATTACTACAGGAGCTGAAGATTATGACACTCATTCGTTGGCAACCCTATCGTGAAGTAAATACCCTTCATCAACAACTCGATCGACTGTTGGATAATGTCTTAGCTCCCATATCTGTTGCTCAACAAGATTGGTTTCCTACCATGCCCGCAGCAGAACTTAGTGAAACAGAAGAAGCTCTATTGCTGAAGCTGGAAGTGCCGGGAATGGAACCTAAGGATCTAAATGTGGAAGTAACAGAACAGTCGGTCTCCATCAGCGGGGAACGCAAGTCTGAAACCAGCCATGAGGAAAATGGATCGACTCGTAGCGAATTCCGCTATGGCAAGTTCCAACGCGTCATCCCACTGCCTACCAGGGTGCAAAATACCAAGGTGGAAGCCAATTATAAAGATGGCATTCTCATGCTGACGTTGCCCAAAACCGAAGAAGTTAAAAATAAGGTTGTGAAGGTCAACCTTGGATAATATCTAGGGCGATCGCCCCCAGTGTTCAGTAAC
>RECH01000169.1 GCA_007694125.1 Leptolyngbya sp. DLM2.Bin15 | reverse complement strand
AGCAGCACCCGCTTGCCTAGGTGGCTGAGGGCTGCGGCTAGGTTAATGGTGAGCGTTGTTTTGCCAACGCCGCCTTTGTTGTTGAATACGGTGATAATCATAGATTTTTGGGGAGGATCAGTGGGCAGCTTGGGTAGTTGAGACAGGGGTTGACCTGCGGATAGCAGATGAAGAACATCGGGCTGATCAGAAAGTTGGGCGATCGCTTTCACCAAACGGCGATGTACTTGGCGATGGCTATTCCAAAAAACCTCCATGACGCGATCGCAGTTACGCTTCCACAGCAAGGATCCTAGCAGGCGATAGTCTTTGTAAAGCTGCTCGCGGCTAAAGGTCCAAAGCGTGTGAATCGCCTCGCCATCGTTGTAGAACAGCTTGAAGTGATGGCCGTTGGTTAACAGCCCGAGGACGCTACCCGAATCTCGCAAATAGTGCCGCAGTTGCCAGCTCGTATGGGCGATGGATTTGGCCGGTGCCTTGGCTTCGATAATCAAATAGTGGCAGCAGGGCGCAGTTTTCTGAACTTTCACCAAAAAATCGACCCGCCGTTTGCCAAAGGGGGCTTGCTGAACTAAATCCTGGCTTTTGTAGCCCAACAGTTCCAGCAGGGGCAGCAAGACCTGATCTTCTAGAGCTTTCTCGGATGTGCAGTCGTCTACCCGATCGAGCAAGACCATCCATTGTTGTTGAAAGTCGTCCAGAGTACCCATAGCCAGCGATCGCCCGACACATCCCATGTTCAATCCTGGCATAGACCAGAACGGGGATCAAGCTATGGATCCGGTCTGGATTAGGCGAGGGGATCCGGCGAGATGCCTACCCAACTACACCGGCGGTAGCTCTAGGGGAATGGCTCCCAAACTGCCTTTGCGAAAATCATTGAGCAACTGCCGTGCGGCTCGTTCGCGATCGCCCTGGTAGCGCTCTAGACCTAGATTTTCTAGATAACTTTCCCCTGTCAAACCCTGTACCTCGACGCCATAGCGGGTTTTGAGCACCTCCGGATTGGCCCCGCCCGGCCGGTCAGCCAAGTCCCACAGCAAGTCCACCAACGATGACGCCACCCGCTGATTATCGTAGGAGGCGTCACCAATGTCGTCACACATGGCTAGCTTCAGCGCGGCCTTCTGATCCGACAAGAGGGACGGCAGCACCCCCGGTGCATCCAGCAATTCCAGTTCTTCTGAAATCCGCACCCAGCGCAGTTGACGGGTCACGCCTGGCCGCCGCGCACTGGTGACGACGCGCTTATTCAACAGGCGATTGATTAAGGCTGATTTGCCCACGTTGGGAAAGCCAATGGCCACCGCCCGCACCGGCCGAGGCAACATGCCGCGATCGCGTCGGCGTTGATTCATGGCTGTGCCGGCCACCTTGGCGGCCTGGGCCAGTTGGGCAATACCTTTACCGTGCTGGGCATTGGTGAAAATGGCTACCTGCCCCTGCTGCTCAAACCAGGTAGCCCACTGCTTCTGCACCTCCGAGGGAATCATATCTTCTCGGTTCATCACCAGCAACGCCTCGCGGCTGCCAATCCAGTTGGCAACGTTGGGGTGATGGGTGGATAGCGGGATCCGAGCGTCACGTACCTCCAGCACCACATCGACGCGCTTCAATTGTTCGGCCAAGGCCCGTTCGGCTTTGGCGATATGTCCGGGATACCATTGAATCGGTGGGGAACTCATGGGATTGTGTCACTCGAATAAAACAATGCGGGCGAGCCAGCATCTTGCATCTTGCCACAAGACCTGGGTGGAAAGCGATCGCTTCCCACATAGCCAGCTAGTCTCATCATGACAGCTTGTCTAGTTTGCTTGTGCAACTGCAATCAGGCCTTGATACCTGGCTCCGCCTTGGTCGCATCGTTCCATAGGGCTGTACTCAGGTAGCGTTCTCCCGCACTGGCGGCGATCGCGACGATGTGGGACTGGGGCGATCGCTGCCCGAGCTGCAGGGCCCCATAGACCACCGCCGCTGTGGAAATGCCGGCCATGATCCCCTCTTGCTCGGCTAATTGACGACCCAGATCATAGGCTTGTTCATCGGTTACTTGCAGGATCTCGTCGATCAAATCGACCCGTAAAACATCGGGAATGAACCCGGCTCCGATGCCTTGGAGATCATGGCGACCGGCGGGCTGGCCGCTCAGGACGGCGCTGGCTGTAGGTTCTACGGCAACCAGTCGAATCTCTGGCTTCTGCCGCTTGAGGTAACATCCAGCTCCCGTCAGCGTGCCGCCTGTGCCCACCCCGGTGACCAGGATATCGAGTTGCCCATCCGTATCCTCCCAGATCTCAGGGCCGGTGGTTTCGTAGTGAATTTTGGGATTGGCAGGATTGCTAAACTGCTGGGGAGAAAAGGCATGGGGGATGGTGGCCAGCAGTTCGTTGGCCCGGGCGATCGCTCCAGCCATATCCAAAGCGGCGGGGGTGAGGACAATCTCGGCACCGTAGGCGCGGACAATCTGCTGTCGTTCGCGGCTCATGTTCTCGGGCATGGTCAACACCAAGCGATAGCCTTTGGCTGCACAGACCATGGCTAGGCCAATGCCGGTATTGCCCGATGTAGCTTCGACAATCGTGGAGCGCCCCGGTGCAATTAAACCGCTGTCTTCTGCCTCCCGAATCATACTGATGGCAATCCGATCCTTGATGGATTTGGCAGGGTTCATGCCTTCTAGCTTGACCCAGATCGTTGCGTCACAGTCCCAAGCTGCGGGCAAGCGCTGCAGTTTGACCAAGGGGGTATGGCCAATGATTTGAGTAATATCGCTGTAGATTTTCATAGATGGATTAAGGATGGGCGGATGGGGTGGGGCGCACTACAGCATCAGCCACAGGAAGCCTCCGGTCAAGCTGGCCATCAGGGTGATGTGGGGCAGGTTGCTGAGGAAGGGGCGTTGGGTGATACGCAGCAGGGGATAGAGGCTGAAGGCGAAGGCGGAAAGCAGGGTCACTTCTTGGAGAAATACGGCGACGTCCATGGTCCACACGAGGGTTGGTAAGCGATCGCCCCCATACCCCAGGGTGCGGGCTAGGACGGGGAGCGCCTGCCCAGCTTCGGTAATGGCTGCGGGTACGTAATGGGCTAGGTTGGCGGCTAGGGTCAGAGGCAGGTAGGCATAGACCACGGGCAGAAAGCCAGGCTGCTGGGGATCGAGCCAGCGGGTGACTTGGTGGGTCGCGAGGATCAGAACGGTGGGAATGCTCAACAGCCCTAACACCACCGGCAGGCTTTGCAGCAGGTGGGCGGCATCTAGGGGCATGGGGTGGCCCAGCCAGCCTAGGATCTTGGGCGACTGATGCATGAAGACGCCGCCCAGCAGGAGCAGCAGCAGGGCAGCCTCGGCCCAAAACCCTTGATGATCTTCCAGCAGGTCAGTAGCCGGGAAGCGGAAGTTGACCTGAATGGAACGATGGGGGCAAGCCTTGAGGCAGGTCATACAGAGTACACAGTTGCGGTTGTCTTTCAACTGGGCGGGGTGGGAATAGACAGGGCAACCGCCGGTGGCCTGTCCTTCGTTGGGCAGGGCATCGCTGAAGGTGGCGGGCACGACGCCGCTGCCCTTGAAACATCCAAAGGTGCTGCATTGACTGCCACAAACTTGCTGGCTAGCCCGCAGTTCCACCATCGATAGCTTGGCAAACATGCCGTTCATGCCGCCAATGGGGCAGAGATAGCGACACCAAAGCCGCCGTTCGTAGATCAGGCTACAAATGACCGCTCCGGCGGTGATCGCCACCAGCAGCCAGGAGGATAGGTAGGCGGTATGGGGCAGATCCCACAGTTTTTCCCATAGGTAGATCAGCAAAAAGCCCCCGAAGAGGATCCATGCGCCCCAGCGTTCCATCCATTTGGTGGGCCAGGGGCGCAGTTTTCTGGGCCAAATCCACAGGGATAGGCTGCGTGTCCATTCTCCGACAATCATAAAAGGACAAACGGCACACCAGAGCCGTCCCACGAAGGCGAAGAAAAACAGATAGAACGGCCACCACCAGGCCCAGAATAAATTCAGGGTGATGCTGTCGTCACGGCCTTGGGGGCCAAGGTAGCCGAGGATGGTGACCGGGACAAACACCGCCATCATCGCTAGCCAAAAGCGCTCGGGCCACCAGTTGCTTAACAGAAATCGCCGTAGCCAAGGAAATTGTTCGAGTAAATCAACTCGGAAAGCATTTTTAGAGGATTGCACAGACCAGAGTACCTGCTCAGGAATAACAGTTTGACCGGGCGGTGTCATAGCCACAGCCCGGTCTAAAATACCCGCCAGTTCGACTAGATTGCCAGGGTAGGGATAGCTGATCAGCCGTCGCAGTTCGGTTTGTTCAACATCAATGCGATCGCGCCCTTGATGCTGACTAGCCTGACTGAGAAAATGATGCACAAAGTCGGGAATATCGGCTTTGCGTTGCGATAAGGAAAATAACTTAATGTCGTGGTAGTCACAAACCTCGCAGGATATGCTGCGAGGACTGGCCAGAATCAGCCGCACCCAGGACTGTTGGTTAGGATCACTGGGGGCGATCGGGTCTGCGGAGGGAGCGGTGCCGGGATTGCGGGTAAATAAACCGGTTTGGGAATAGTGCAGCAAGCGATCGCGCTCGCTGGAGCTGAGCACATGTACTTGATCGATCAAGAGGGTTCCCTGCTCCAATAGTTCCAAGATGCCCAGGGTTTTCCCTTCTTGCCCAAAAATGGCATGGGTTTGGGGTACACCGGATTCATCGGTGGGCAGTTGGGTACAATCGAGTTCTGCGAAGGGGCGATCGCTGAGGCGAGATTGATGGTGGATGACGCTAGCGATGAAGGTTTTACCACTGCCGGCCGGCGCTTTCAGGATGACCGGTTTGAGATCGGCTGCCGCCTCGTCTACTTGTTTGCGCAGGGCTTGGCTAGCCTTGCTGCTGCCGATAATCTGCGGCTGGGCAGGAATGGGATGCAGGTAGTCTTGGAGCCCCTGAATGCGAGTTTCTTCCCAGGTGACGCGTTCGGCAAAGTGAGCCAGATCCTGGGCTAGGAGTTGGCTAATAATGCCATGAATATCTGGATAGTCGTGGGTAAGATTGGCGAAATCGGTTTGGCTGAGAAACCAAATGTCGCTTGGGCAGAGGGTGCTAGCACTGGTTTGGTAGGACGCCTCGGCCTCGGCTTGCATCATGGGCATATAGCCAAACAAGTTGCCGGCACTGCGATAGAGAATATGGGTGCGACCAATGGGCGATCGCCGATAGAGTTCCACGGTGCCCCATTTGACGAGGTAGAGCCCCGCCGGGGTTTGACCTGCTTGGTAGATGTCTGTATCCACCGCCAGGGTGAATTTGACCAGGCAACGAGCGATCGCTTGCAGGGCGGCATCCGGCAGCGTACCCCAAAGCCGGTGAAAACTCAGCCAGTCCCGGCGCTCTGCCTCAATGGATGGGGCAGGCGGCGTGGGGTTACTGTGGGTTCCTAAGGGAACTGAATCAGACATGATGCTTTGGGAAGTCAGCGCCCCAGTATTCATACTACTTTCTGCGTACAGGTTTGCTCTTCACCACAGTACCTGCTGAATTCGTCCTTCACCCATCCCCGCCACAAATCTCTACAGACCATCGTGAAACGGGTCATAGCAACGACATGGCGAACATGGTTTGGGTAGCGTGAACGGCCGACGCTGAGCATGTAGGGCTGGTTAGCGAAGCGTAACACGCCGCCCCCAACAGGGATGCCGTTATGCTGTGAGAACTTCTGAGGCGGAAGTAACCCGCCTAGTTGCTAAGGCAGGAATCCTTGTATATCCTGGAAGCTCTTTTCGTTTTTCTATCTTCGTTCTTCTGTCTTGCGGTACTAGGCCGTTTTGACGTCAGGAACTGCACCGAAGATGCGATCGGTGAGCTGCACATACCATGCCGCCGCCTGCACTTGGATAATATAAGCCATGGCAATGATCAAGGCAATTTCTGAACCCTGCTCTCGTCCAAAGGCTGTCATGGCGATCGCTAAGGCAATCGATAGGTTACGCATAACGGTACCGTAGACCAGGGCTATGGCATCGCCGCGCTCGAAGAAATATTTGCCGACTAAGGTGCTCAGGATAAAATTACCACCATAGAGAATCCCTAACGGCACCAAGAAGGACAGCAGCATGACAGGATTGGACAAAATATCCTGAGCCTTGAGGGCCATGGCTACAAACACAATTCCAAGAACGCCCAGGGTTGAGAAAGCTGGAAACTTCATTTTCAGGGACTTATTGTATTTATCTAGTCCCACAATGCGCACGATCAGAAGGCGGGTGACGACTCCGAGGATCATGGGTAGAAATACAATAATAATAATCTGGGTGAAGATGCTGCTGAGGGGAATTTCTACCGCCGCACCCATCAGCCATTTGGCATAAAACGGTGTCAAGACAGATCCAAGGATTAACCCTACGACCGTCATTTTCACCGCTGCGGTGACATTTCCCTTGGCAAATCCTGTCCAAGAAATAGTCATACCGCTGGTGGGCAGCAAGGATGCTAGCAGCAGACCTAGGGCAACCAAGGGGCGATCGCTAAAGAATAGCTTACCCATGCCAAAGGCAAAGAAAGGAACAATGCCAAAGTTAATGAGCTGGGTCAGAGCCTGAACCTTATAGTCTCCCCCAGAAAACACCTTCTGGACTTGCAGGTTGATCATCATGGGATAGACCATCAGGAAGGTGAGGGGAATGATCAAGGCTTTTAGGGGAGCTGGATCAGCGATCGCTCCCACAGCAATGCCGGCTACCATGAAGGCTGGAATAGACCAGGTCAGATATTTCTGGAGGAATCCAAGGACGTTCCACACAATCGGCTGTCTCCTGATTTAAGAAGAATAAATTAAGATAGGATGATAAAAACGAGCGATCGCCCCTGCAGTAGCGATGGTTGCCGCGATTTAGGACGCTGGAGCCAACACGGCTGCTTCTAGGCGACCCATAACAGCCTGCATGGTTTGACTGGCTTCCAAGGCAATTTCCTTGGCTCTCGGACTATGAACCATCAGAAACATCATCAGGGGGTCAATGGCAGAAACCTCGACACGCCCATCGTCATGCTCTTGAACGACTACATTGCAGGGATACAAAACGCCTGCCTTATCGTCGGCTTGCAGCATTTGGTAGGCCACCTGGGGATGACAGGCACCTAGGATTCTGTACTGACGAAAATCAATATCGAGCTTTTTCTTAAAGGCACCTTGAACATCAATTTCGGTCAACACGCCCATCCCTTCGGCTTTCAGGGCTTCGGTGACTAGGGCGATCGCCTCATCAAAGGAGACGGGCAAGACTTTACTAAAGTGATACATAAATCCTCTCAATGGATAGTGGAATAGCTAGAGAACGCATAACCAAGCAGTTCCGCTAGATACCCTTTGACGGTGCGGCCAATAGCACCGCAACTTCATTTATAACTATATAGTAGTTTATTGATAAATAGCAAGGGAGCGATCGCCGTCTTGTAACGGACTCGCAATCTCTTGTTGCGCAAAACAATCCACGGGTTGACAAAAGCGAAAAAAATCCGTAAATTCATTTCATAACTATAAAGTTATACAACTGATATAAAACGGCACCTGTGAGGGGTGGCAGTCGCCTGGATAAAGCTCAGCAATTTTCAGGAGGGCTGTCGGGTAAGCCTCCCAGGGCGATCGCACGATACATTTATTTACTGGAGCAATGGGTGATGGCACATGTTGTGGTCATTGGGGCTGGATTGGGTGGACTACCGGCAGCGTACGAATTGCGGCATCTGCTACCCAAGAGCGATACCGTCACGTTGATTTCCAACGAACCGAACTTTACGTTTATTCCAGGGTTGATTCAAATTGCCCTAGACCTGAAGCCCATCGACCATGTCCAGCTCGATCTGGTGCCCCTGGCTCGCCGCCATGGTCTCAACCTCATCCTTGGCGCAGTCACCGCCCTCGATCCCGATCGGCGGCAGGTGACCGTCAAGGATCAAACCCTTGACTACGACTATGTTCTGATTGCCACCGGGGCGTCCTTAGCGTTTGATTTGATCCCTGGTCTGGGCCCCCACGGCGGCTATACCCAATCGGTCTGTACACCGTCCCATGCCCTGGCAGCGCGGCAGGCTTGGCTTAAATTTCTAGAGCAGCCCAGCGGCCCGCTCGTGGTTGGGGCAGCGCCAGGGGCAGGCTGCTTTGGCCCTGCCTATGAATTTGTGCTGATGGCAGAGCATGAGCTGCGCAAGCGAGGTCTACGAGACCAGGTCGAGATCGTTTATATCACCGCCGAACCCTATGTGGGTCATTTGGGGGTTTCGGGGGTCAAGAATGCTCGGGAGTACACCGCCGACCTCATGGAGCAACGCGGGGTCAGGGTGATAGACAATGCGGTGATTCAAACGGTGACCCCTGATGCGGTGCTGCTGGCTGACGGACAAAGTATCCCCTTTGGCTACTCGATGATCTTGCCTGCCTTCCGAGGTGTGGAGTTTATCCGCCAAGTGCCAGGCTTGGCCGATGAAAAAGGCTTTATTCCCATTCTCCCCACCCAACGTCACCCAGAATTTCCGCATATTTATACGGTTGGCGTCAGCATCAAACTGGCCCAGCCCGATGTCACGCCCGTGCCCATTGGGATGCCCAAAAGCGGGCAAATGACCGAGGCTATGGCCACTGCTGCTGCCCACAATATTGCCGTTGATCTGGGCGCGATTAAGGCACCGCAGATTATTCCCACCCTAGATGCGCTGTGCTTTGCGGAGTTTGGCGACACGGGCATTGCCTACATCGCTGCGCCGGTGATTCCTGATCCCGTAACCGGCAAGCGGCGATCGTCCTATGCGATGCGCGGGCCATGGATTGTCTGGGCTAAGGCAGCTTTTGAGGAATATTTCATGATCAAAATGCGCCAAGGCGTGGGCATGCCTTGGTTTGAAAAGTTGGGCTTGCGAACGCTCTTTGGGCTGAGGTTGCTCAAGTCGGTGCCGCCTAGCGATCCCAGCAAGCTGGCCAGCACCTAACGGGCGGGTGCGGTGGGGGCCAGACCTCGCCTAGACGCTCACCGTTCCGGACTACATCACGGCTGATAGCGATCGCGACCCGATCGCGACCCATCACAACCGATCGCCCCCCGATCACACCTCTATTAAGGGAGAAACCAAGTATGAGTACCCATGTGTTGACTCAACACCTCCACACCCACGACATCACCATGATGACCAATGTGACCAGCCTAACGGTGCATGGCACCAAGGTGTCTCGATTAGGCGATGGGGTGGATCAGGCGTCTGCCTCGGTCTATCTAGACTTTGCGGTGAAGCACCCCAGCCACGGCGCTGATCTGGATAACACGGAAGAGGTGAGCTTCATTCTCCAGCCCGACGACGCCGTACAGCTTGGCCTACTGTTGGTCAGTATGGGCTTGGGGGCTATTACACCAGAGGCGATCGCTGCCATCACCACTCGCCTGCACCAGCTAGGGAGCGAAGCATGATCACAAATTGGTGGTAATCGCAGCAACTGGACAGGTGGGAATACATTGCTCGCACACCACACAGCGCGATCGCGTGAAGGTGAGCTTAAAGGATTGAGGATCGAGGGTGAGGGCTTCCGTGGGGCAAACGCCTGTACATAATCCGCAATGCACGCAGACCTGATCATCAATGACAATTTCGCGACTGGAACTCGAAACCCCAATATCGTAGGACTGCATCCATTCCAGAGCCGCCTCAAGCTGATCAATATCCCCCGATAGCTCCACCACCAAGGTTCCCACCTGATTGGGAGCCACTTGCGCACGAATGATATTGGCCGCCACGTTAAATTCTTTGGCAAGACGATAGGTGATCGGCATATGCACCGATCGCTTTGGAAAAGTCAGCGTGACTCGTTTTTTCATTGGGTTGTTCCATCCTCTAGTCCCAGTTGGAGATGACTCCGGCTGGGATTTTTATGGCTGGTTCCTAGGGCGATCGCCTGGAACCATGTTCCCGACTCGTTTAAAGATACCGTGAATTCATGGGACAGTCGTCGGTCTACTTGCAGCCGAAAGAACGAATTTACGTAATTTCAGCGCCGATGATGTTAAAGAGTTTACGAGTAATCCTATTAATAGGTGGCTGTATAAAAATCCACTGTTTAGAATGGAACAGCCTAAACGACACCATCGTGAGACCACCATCAACAGACCTCTATTGAGACAACTGAGACAACCGCACAACTCTAATAGCCCCATGGCGACGGTGGGGAGTCACCCTATTCATCTCGCCTCTTTACGTCGGGTAAGCGATAGCTTATTTTTAATCGGCTTCTGTCTATTCGGGAAGCGCGATCGCTGCCTAGTTAATGTCTGCCTATCTATGCAAGGAGAACATTCATGCGCATATTAGTTACCGGTGGAGCTGGCTTTATTGGCTCCCATCTCATTGACCGACTCATGGGAGAAGGACATGAGGTCATCTGTTTAGATAACTTTTATACCGGGCATAAGCAAAATATCCTGAAATGGATGGGAAATCCCTACTTTGAGCTGATTCGCCACGACATCACCGAGCCGATCCGTCTGGAAGCTGATCAAATCTATCACCTCGCCTGTCCGGCTTCGCCCATTCACTATCAGTACAATCCGGTTAAAACCATCAAAACCAATGTAATTGGTACCCTACATATGCTAGGGCTAGCTAAGCGGATTAAGGCCCGGATCCTGTTGGCCTCTACCTCAGAAGTCTATGGCGATCCAGAACTTCATCCTCAGCAGGAAGACTACTGGGGCAATGTGAACCCCATCGGCATCCGTAGCTGCTACGACGAAGGTAAGCGGGTGGCAGAAACCTTGTCGTTTGACTATCATCGCCAGAATAATGTGGATATTCGGGTGGCGCGTATTTTCAACACCTACGGCCCACGCATGTTAGAAAATGACGGTCGGGTGGTGAGCAATTTTGTGGTGCAGGCGCTGCAGGGCAAGGCTCTAACGGTGTATGGGGAAGGTAGCCAAACCCGCAGCTTTTGCTATGTCTCAGACTTGGTCGATGGCTTAATTCGTCTGATGAACGGTAACCACATTGGCCCGGTTAATCTAGGCAATCCCGACGAATATACTATTCTAGAGCTAGCCCAAACGATTCAAGCCATGGTAAATCCTCATCTGGAAGTGCAGTTTAAGCCGTTGCCCCAGGATGATCCTCGCCGTCGGCAGCCGGATATCACCCGAGCCCGCACGTGGCTAGGTTGGGAGCCCACCATTCCGCTCAAGCAAGGATTAGATCTGACGATTTCAGACTTTCGAGCTCGGTTACTGGCTGAAGGCAATGATCTACCAACCCCTGGAACTGAGACCCTCGCCACGCCCGTTGTGTCATAGCTGTACGGTTACAGGGAGCTAGCTGTTGATTAAGATTCATAGCCCAAACTAGATGTTTTTGAGAGGGTTTACCTATGCGTGTTTGTGTCATCGGAACTGGATATGTGGGTTTGGTGACTGGGGTGTGTCTAGCCCACGCCGGGCATCATGTTATCTGCGTAGACAACAACGAAGAGAAGGTCAAACTGATGCAGGCTGGCCAGTCGCCCATTTATGAGCCAGGGCTGTCTGACCTCATGCAAGAGGCGATCGCTTCCCAGCATATTCAGTTCACGAGTGATTTGGCGGCTGGAGTCTCCCATGGGGAAGTTCTCTTTATTGCCGTGGGAACGCCAGCTCTGCCCACCGGGGAAAGCGATACCCGCTACATTGAATCGGTGGCTCGGGGCATTGGCGCTCACCTCGACCAAGACTATAAGGTGATTGTCAATAAGTCCACCGTGCCCATTGGTTCCGGCGACTGGGTGCGCATGATTGTGTTAGATGGAGTCAATGAACGGCGCAAGGCGGCCAATGGCGGCGATCGCGATGCCGCGGATCTAGCCGTAGACTTTGATGTGGTCAGCAACCCCGAATTTCTCCGGGAAGGGTCTGCCATTTATGACACCTTCAACCCCGATCGCATTGTTCTTGGCAGCAGCAGCGATCGCGCCGTCGGCATCATGAAAAACCTCTACGATCCGATCGTGCGGCGGGACTTAGCTGACGACAAATCCCTACCGCCTGTCCCCGTTTTGGTCACCGACATCAGCTCGGCGGAAATGGTGAAATATGCGTCTAATGCATTCCTAGCAACCAAGATCAGCTTCATCAACGAAGTCGCCAACATTTGCGATCGCGTCGGTGCCGATGTCACCCAAGTTGCCAAAGGCATTGGTCTAGATTCGCGCATTGGCAGCAAATTCCTGCAGGCGGGCCTAGGCTGGGGTGGATCATGCTTTCCTAAGGATGTATCGGCCCTGATTCATACCGCCCATGACTATGGCTACGAGGCAGAAATCCTCAAGGCAGCGGTGAATGTGAACGAACGGCAGCGGTTGTTGACGGTGGAAAAACTTCAGCAGGTGCTCAAAATCTTAAAAGGAAAGACCATTGGCCTGCTGGGCCTAACCTTTAAGCCCGACACCGACGATATGCGGGATGCACCGTCCCTGAAAATGATTGAGGCTCTGAATCGCCTAGGGGCCAAGGTGAAGGCCTATGATCCGATTGTCTCTCAGAGCGGCCTCAGTTCTGGGTTAAGCGGTGTAATCGTTGAAGCCGATGCAGAATTCCTCGCTGATGGCTGCGATGCGTTGGTGCTGGTCACCGATTGGAAACAGTTCCAAGGGTTGGACTTCGCCAGAATGGCCAAGCTGATGAACAACCCAATCATCATTGATGGACGGAACTTTCTCGATCGCAAGGCATTGGAGCAACTCGGCTTCCAATATGTGGGCATTGGCCGTTAGTTGACGAGCTAAGCGTTCATACATCGAAG
>RECH01000182.1 GCA_007694125.1 Leptolyngbya sp. DLM2.Bin15 | reverse complement strand
AGTAGTAGGTTATTGAAGGAATTTAATTGCGTGCATAGCATCATAAGTTCTATAAGAATAGCCTTACAAAAGGCTACTACTTTTTGCGCTTGTTACGCAGAGAGGGGGCACCAAGATCAGCTTGAGTCTGAAGCGCCTTCAAATCATTTTGAACTGTATCCTCTAAAGCGCTTAGGGTATGATTCAATGCTACTCTATCCTGTTCTGAGAAGTGGCTTCCATATCTTTGAACTAAGCTCTTTAAACGCTGGATTACTGTGAGGGTGGAATTCATAACATCAGGCCAACTTTTGGGCGACATAATTTCTCCCCTTGCTGCTTGAAATACTTGACTATCTCTAAAAGCCTAGACTAAAGCTCAAGGACAGTCACTTCCATCAAGTAGGACAGTTTTTGAGTGCAGCAAAAGGGAAAGTGCTGGACATACGTAGTCAACAAGAACAAACGAACTACAGGTCAACACCAAAAATAGTACATAAAAACTATCGGTATTGCAATGCATATAAGGAAAGCTTATGTTTTTGATTCTCTTTAGGGCGTGGTGTGTCATATTTCTGTTGCAGGTCGATGAGTTGGAACTGTAGCATCAAACCTTTGTAGAATCGGGTCAACTTATTGCAGGAACTTTATTTGCCTGAGCATGACTCTAATGGCTAAATCCTATGAGACTCAATGAATGTTTAATTAACAAAACTGATGAGGTTGATTTTGCTTGGAAATTTTGATGCGTGCAAATACTCAAGCCTACATTCCGCCCTTTAACGGGCACACTCAAAATATTAAATCTGAAATCCTTACAGAACCAAGGCTTTGCGAGCCCCAATCAAGCAGATCTCAGAATAATAGATCAATATCCAACTGCTTGAGATTCACCCGGTAGAGACTGCCGTGGCTTTGATTCCACGTGGCGAGCAGTAGCGTATGCGGGTTAGGCATCGCGATCGCCGTTGGCGACTTCGGCCCATTAATCCGCTCAATGCGATCGCCAAAACTATTGATCAATAGAATTTGTCCTTCTTGGTCTACTACCACATAGCCCCACGTGGTAGCAGCTAGGAGGTAAGGCTGAATCTCCACGCCAATGCGATTAATGCGGTAGGGTTTAAGATCTAGCATTAATAGGGCATAGGGATTATAGGCATCTCGTGCCAGTAGCCGATAGGGGGTTGGTGTTTTAATAGCTTGCCCCATTAAAACTGGAACTGCCAATGATCCTAGTACATGTCCTCGCCGGTTAAATATCTCAATTAATGTACCTTTGGGCGTCGTACTGGTGTCAGATTCCGGTTCTCGCTGGGCGACCACGGCTACATGGCGAGAATCTAGAGCAAGCAGTTGTTGGACGTTATAGCAACGCCCCGGCTTAAATAAGCGAATGGGCTGTTCAGGCAAGCTTAGCTCACCCGACAAGGGCGATCGCACAAACTGCAGTGTGCTCTCTGTGGCACAGTTGATGCCCGACTCTTCTAGTTTATCTAACGGTGGAGGAGACGCTGAACTTAGGGCAGACTGCTGGGATTGATAGGTGGCATTGGTGGCGATCGCGATCCATCGTCCCCCTGGTTCCACATCAGCCCAGAAGGGTTGATCCATGGGTAGGATCGGCTGCACTTGGGGCTCATGCCCCGCAGATATATCCAAAATGGGTAACAAGGACAGCGATCGCTCTGTGGCTAAAAAACATCCCTGGGGTCGCAACCATAGCTGGTTAGGCGTCTCAGGCATCTGTAGCTTATGCCAATCTAGCCACTCTTCTGATTCTTGGGGGGTATGGGCTGCCACCACCGTCCATTTCACGGCTTGCCCCACTTGTTGACAAATCCGCTGGGATGGCGGTGCCACGAGCTGCAGATCGATCGGCGCTTCGGCATCATGCTCCAAGCAATAAACGGGTGCTTTCAGCAACATCGCTTGCTCATAGCTAAAGCCGCTCACGGACGTCTCGCCGACAAACTGTAGCAGTGGCTCAACCGTTGTAGTACGCGCCGCTTCTTCCTGAAGGAGGGCGATCGCCTCGTGGAGAGCATGGCGCATCTCCCCAGCCGTGCGAAACCGTCGCGCCGCTAGCTTTTGCAGAGACGTGGTCAAAATAGGCCGACAGGCGGCTGGCACCGAGTCAGGAATCTGCAGCGGCGTGTTGAGGTGGGCCGACATGAGTTCTGATGGTGTGCCTTGAAAGGGGCGATCGCCTGTGAGCAGTTCGTACAGCATCACCCCCACCGAATAAAGGTCGGATGAAGCTGAATACTGACCATAAAACCGCTCTGGAGCCATATAGGCAGGAGAGCCGGTATTGCCCGTTTCCTCATCCGACCGCAGCTCTTGGCTGAGCTTCGAGATACCAAAGTCAGAAATCCGCGCTCGCCAGCCCCCCATACGCAGGTTCAGCAAAATGTTCTCAGGCTTAATATCGCAGTGAACAATACCTCGCTGATGAGCATGTTCCAAACCAGCTAATACATCGTTGATTAAAGACAGACCCTCGAACAAATTGAGGCGATAATCATCATTCATCACCCCCCGCATCGTTCCGCCTTCGCAATAGTCCATCACCACATACCGCCCCGTAGCCGTATGCTCCAGTGCCTGGCAGGTGACGATATTATCGTGCTGCAAACTGAGCAAGAACCGCAGTTCACGCAAAAACTTATGGGTTGGGAACCGCTGCTGCTCTAAATTCTTGAGGGCAACTAGCCGTCCTGTTCTGCGATGTGCTGCACAGAACACACGGCCAAACTGCCCCTGCCCAACTAAACCTAGGAGTCGATACTTCGAGCGTTTCAGCTCAGTTCCCGGTTGGTTTGCCACAATAACGGACGAGTCCTATGTCAAGACGTAGATTACGATTGGCAAAGCTGCTGCATAATTGCATCGTGATCTAAATTGGTAACCATGGTTTCAGCCGGCTCTAGCCGCTTGGGTAGACCTAACACAAAACGATTACTGTCTGCATCCATCGACTCACAGGTCGTTTGAACACAGTGCAGCTCCCGACCCGTTAGTTGACTAAAGAAGGAGCAGAGCGCCCCGGCTTCCAAAAATCCAACCGGCTGATCTCCCTTGGGTGCATGTTTAATGAAGGGAGAATTGGTGATCGTCACCACCAAGAAGCCTCGGTCTTGATAGCTGTGATCGAGCTTGATCCGCCCCCACCCATGGGTGACCCAACATTGCTCTAGGCATTGGATAAACTCTACCATGGGCATATCCGCCATGGGAGTTTGGTAGTAGTCAGTCAGCTCTTCGCAGAATCGGGCATAGAAGTTCTTACCCCACCACCGACCGCAATTATAAAGTACCAGACGACTGGCTTGCCCAGTTTCTTTTTCGAGCCCGGCATAGATGCCTTGCAGCAACATTTCTGGCAGGGCCAGCAGGCGTTCTCCCCGGCGGTTTTCGAGAAGCCCCAGTTCAAGATCGCCTTGAACATAGGCATCACTTGCAAAATAGTTACCGGGGATGCGGTTATCAGTCAGCAGATCAGTGATGGAAATCATGGGTCGATAGTGAAGAAGAGAGCGAGGGGACAGTCAAACCAGCGAGACAGGGAGCACCGCCAACCGGGTAGACCGGCGCATGTTGCAATTACGAGACCGATGCTGGATCGAGTAATGCATTTTTGGCTAGGGTTAGGGGTGGACTGAGGAAACCCATCTGCTGGGGCGTGAGAATCTGCCCTAGCTTACGCTCTAACAGGGGATACAGGATGCTATCAATGGGGCGGGTGTTGTAGGCTTGGGCCGCTTTTTCTACCCAGTTGAGTAGGCGGTTGCGCACAAAGGCTTCATCATTGAGCAGCATGGCCATGGCGCAATAGCGCAGCAGCAGGATGGCGTTTTTTAGACTGCGCTCCAGATTGTCCTGAGACACATTGGGCAAGGCTGCTTCTAGCTCATCTGCCACGGGCTGCATAATTTCAACTTCACGGTTGCGGAGTTGTCGATAGGTTTCTAGCCGCTCTGGCAACGAATCAACATACTGATTCAGAATGCCCAGTTCTTCAATCTTCAGATAGCGGCTTTCCGCGTCATCAAACAACGCTTCAATGTCGGGATGCATATCAACACCTCATCAAGCCTGATATATGGTTTAGGTCTAACAAACATGGCAGAAGTCCCGCATACTGACTTCAGAAGCTACTGAAAAAGTCATCCAAGGTAACGCTTTTTTCTTCGGGTGCAGCAGCTTCTGTGGGGGTATCGGTCACAATGGGCGCACCAATCATCGGCACGCCATCCCAGGGAATGGCAGCGAAGTAGTTGCTGACGGTCATGGTGAGACTAAAGCTACTGCTTACCGTCGGAGCATCCGCTGGAAACAGTGCGGTAATCTCGTTGACGTCGTCTTCAACTGGGGGTGGAGCCAGCACCCGTCCTTCCCAGTTCACGTCTTGGAAAAACGTTTGAACTGATTGTTGCAGCCAAGATGATGCTTGCATCCCTTTTGCCGCTCCATTCCGTTGCACTAAGGTCATTGAAGTCATCCTAGTCTTTCCCCTGAACGCAGCCGCTTTTCAATGTCCCGAGCGGTGGCTCCTTCATTCAACCAGAAGGATGCCGCGTCGATGCGGTCTTGTCCGCCGAGCAGAAACTTGCAGTAGGTTTCGCCCATGGAGTAGCACTGAATTTCAATGCAGCTCAGTTGCTTTTTCACCATCTCGGTAAAGAAACCAGCAAAGAGGCCGGCGTAAATGTGGCAGACAGGTTTGCCCACATCTCCTAATGTACGGGCAACGGCGGAGTCAAACAGGTTAATAAACATAAATCCCTGTTTGCGATCGCCCATGTCTACTTCCCAGCGACCCCAACCTTGGGAGGTGAAGGGCCACCACCAGGTTTCGAGCAAAAAGAGGAGATTGGCTTGGCGTGTATTCCGCTCAAATTCTTCGGAGAACCACTTTTCAAAGAAAAAGGCATCGCGCTGCCCCCATTCACAACCAATGGTATACATGGTGGCGGCGGAGGCATCCCCGACTTCTTCTTCAAGCCCTTCAATGAGCCCGATGATGAAATCTTCACTGGTAAGCAGGTTGCAGCTTCCGTTCCAGTCTGTGATGGTGCCTTGCTCAGGATCAAACTGAAAGAAATCGCGAAACCCGTAGTGGTTATGCTTTTTCGGTTGCTTTGATTTGAGAGTGTGCTGGTTGTTTGCGGTTACCATGGTGTCTATCTGAGAAAGGCTGTAATTGAGGATATCCGCCGACTAGCTAGAAGGGTCTCTCTAGCGAGGCAAGCGTCATAGATGGGTGAAACGGTGGATGACGAACCTAAGGTTTGAACTAGCCCACAGACAGGTGCTAGATGTGTTAGTGACGGTACTGTAATAAACGGTGCTTGATCAGTGCAATCAGGACAATGGGGCTCAAATCATAACCTCAGACATACATGGGTGTGAGTTGTTCATCAGACAGCACTAACCTTTAGGGCCCTATGTGTTAAACCCTAAGGATGACGAGCAATGACGAACCTGGCGATGATCTGAGGGAGAGGATGCTGCCTGCGCCCCAGGCATAGGATGACGCAAGGGCCCGAGGGTGGATCTGAACTTGATCCATAGTGGCACCTGTGTCAGCGTGAAGAGAACGGCGGTGGCGGCAGTCGTTGCCCTGTCAACCAAGCCCGTTGGGTTGCTTCGCTAGTTTCAATATTCCCTAGGTTAAGCAGATCTAACCGACCTAGATGAAAAGTTTGCTAATCTTAAGACTTTTTACACAGATGGCTGCGCCAATAACGCAGGCGATCGCTCGACGGCTAGGTCTAGGTTTGCCTAGGGCAGCGCAGGTGATCCCGTGCCGAACTCCGCATGACTCTAGTGTAACGATGGCGGAGGGCAACGGACGGATAAAAGCGCCCAGGGCATGGTGGGCTAGCTGGAGGAATGGAAGATGATGGTTAATGGGTAGATGCTGCTAATCCGATTGCTGGTTAAGCAGCCGTGCCGAGGGCCGTGCGGTTTAGGTCTAGAACAGGTGCAATGTAGCTATATTCTTCGGCGGTGAAGTGTTGCTGAATCACCTCTTGCATAACGGTGTAGGTCATTTCACAACTGCGCTGGGCTCCAAAGGCACGCATGATGGTTTGGAACCAGAGCAGCAGCCGTTCTTGGAAGGTAGCGGTGTCATCGGTGAGCACGGTAACGGCGGAATAACGCAGAACGCGGATGGTGTCTCGTTTCCATTTAACCGTCATGTCCTGCTGTTTATGGATCAGCAAGCTAGGATCCTGGGCTTTCAGCTTGTTGTACACCTGCTGCACAATCGTTTGCTCGGCGTCCTGCAGTTTTTTGTAGATGTTGATCCGCATTTGGTAGGACTGGAGATAGTCTTCAATAAACCGAAGCTCTAAGTCGTTGGCGTAACGACCATCGCTATCGAGGGCAAGACGGTTGAACTGGCTGAGCATGGGTATAGCCTCCACAACTATTTATTAACTTTCTTTAAGCATAATCGGTCTCGACTCAGCACTCACTCCGTATTTCCGCTGATTGTTCCAAGGCACAAAGTTGGTCTCTTATGAGTCAAGGGCAAAAACACGTCTGATGGATGAGGAAGGTAGGAATCAATGTGGACTAGAATGATTGGGCAAAATCAGACGGTTGAGACGTACCCATGAACCATTGGATCTATAAAATCTTGGGAGGAGGGTTGGCATTGGGCTGTAGCTCCCTGCCCATGGCAGGCTGGGCCCAGGCAGAGTCTCAACTGAACCTTAACAGTCAGCTCACCATCCAGGTTGAGCAGCTCAGGAGCCAAGAGGGAAACGTTTGCTATGGCGTCTTTCGCGGCAGCCAAGGGTTTCCGAGTGGGGAGAATGCGGTGGCCCATGGCTGTGAGCCGATTACAGACCTCGATACCCGTATCACGGTGGAGGATCTGCCGGCGGGAACCTATGCGGTGGCTATTTTCCATGATGCCAATGGTGATGAGGTGCTTAATCGGGGACTTTTTGGCATGCCAAGGGAGGGCTATGGGTTCTCCAATAATGTGATCGCCCGCACGGGCCCACCATCCTACGATCAGGCCATGTTTCTTCTAGGGGGCAACATGACCTTACAAATTAGAATGCAATATCCTTAGACAGATTGAGTACGGGTTTAATCGAGATGGACTGAGACTGTCCAGGGTTGTCATCCATATAGTCTGCATAGTCTATGCATAGGGAGGAGCTTCTATGGTGATGCTGATTCGATCTCACTGGGTAAGCGCGATCGCAACAATGGCAGTCATCTCTGCTAGCAGCATGGTGGCTATATCCCCAGTTGTCGCCCAGTCTGTTGCCCAGGATGAGGTCTCGGAACCTAGCGGCTGTGAGTTGGTGGTTGATACCGTGTTGCGTGCAGATTGCTATCACGCCGAGGGGTTGGCTGCCTATGAGCGGGGTGAGCTACAGGTGGCCATAGAGGCCTACACTATGGCATTGCAAATCAATCCTCGCCATGGTGATAGCTACTACAATCGCGGCGTAGCCCACTACGATTTGGGATATCCCGAAGATGCGATCGCCGACTACAGTCAAGCGATCGCCCTGAATACCCGAGATGAGGATGCTTACTACAACCGGGGTCTAGCCCGCTATGGTCTGGGTGATACTCAGGGAGCCATGGCAGACTTCAACACCACCCTAAGCATCAATCCAGACGCTAGAGATGCTCAAGGTTGGCTGGACTATATTCAATACTACGCACCGAATAATGACAGTTAACGATAGCCTGCTGCTTGCAGTGAAAATAGGTGGGCATAGCGGCCGCCTGCAGCCAGCAGCTCGTCATGGGTGCCTTGCTCAATTAATTTGCCCTGGTTGAGAATGATGATCTGATCGGCCATGCGCACCGTGGAAAAGCGATGGGAAATGAGGATGGCGATCTGGTTTTGGGTGGCGGCCCGGAACTGATCGAAAATTTTCACCTCCGCTTCCGCATCCATGGCCGAGGTTGGTTCATCGAGCACTAGGATATCGGCTTGGCGACGCATAAAGGCTCGGGACAGGGCAATTTTCTGCCATTGGCCACCCGATAGCTCTCGTCCTCCCCGAAACCATCGCCCTAGCCGCGTATCGTAGCCCTCGGGCATGGTGTCAATAAACGCTTGGGCCGTGCCCTTGGCTGCCGCCTCCTGCCAGCGATCGCGATCGCGGATGGCGGTCACATCCCCGACGCCAATGTTTTCGCCTACGGTGAACTGATAGGGAACAAAGTCTTGGAAAATGACGCCAATGCGCTGCTGTAGGGTAACCACGTCCCAGTCGCGCAGGTCGAGGCCGTCTAGCAAAATGCGGCCGCTGCTGGGTTGATAGAGCCGGGTGAGGAGTTTAATCAGGGTTGTTTTGCCCGAGCCATTTTCGCCGACGATCGCTAGCTTTTCTCCTGGCTGGAGGTGTAGGGAAATATCGGTCAGTGCTAGAGTTTGGCTGCCGGGATAGGCAAAGGACACCTGTTCAAACCGAATGCCATCGCCGGGTGCGGGCCCTTGGGTGGCCTGGCCGCCTTCTTCGGGGGTTTCTTCTTCCAAAAAGCTGTAGAGGGTGGAGAGGTAGAGAGAATCTTCATACATGCCGCCCACGGAGGTCAAAATGCCGGCAAAGGTGGTTTGACCTTGGCGGAAGACAACCAGATACATGGTCAGATCGCCGAGGGAAATACGGCCAGCGATCGCTTCCAAAACAATCCACAGATAGGCCCCGTAAAACGCCAGGCTACTGAGCAGGCTGAGTACATAGCCCCAGACACTGCGGCGAATGGTTAGATCCCGATCTTCTTGATAGAGGCGATCGAAAATTTGCCGATAGCGATCGACAAACAGCTCCCCTAGCTGATAGAGCTTCACCTCTTTGGCATAATCTTCCCGAGCCACCAAGGTTTCTAGATAGGTTTGTTCGCGGGTTTCTGGGGCACGGCGGCGAAAGACTCGGAAGGTTTGGTCTGCAAAGTAGGTTTCGGCCATGAAGGCTGGCACCGAGGCCAGCATCAGCACTAGGACGGCTCCTAGGGAAAATTGCAGCAGTAGTCCCGAAAAGGTGAGAATCGACAGGCTATCGCGGAGGATGCCGAAGACACGCATCACCATATTTAAGGGACGACTGGACGCCTCTCGCCGGGCCCGAGTCATTTTGTCGTAGAATTCCGAGTCTTCAAACTGGGTCAGACTCAGGGTGAGGGCTTTTTGGAGAATCAGCACATTCACCGTTTGGGCAAGCTGTACCCGCAGCAGCGATTGACAGAGGGCAATCCCCTGACGGCAGCCGCTCAGCACCGCCACCAGCACCGCTTCAACTCCTAAATATTGCAAAGCCATCCAGCGATCGCTGCCGCCTGCATCGCCCGTCTGGGCCGCCTGCACCACCGCATCCACAATCAGCTTGCCGACATAGGCGATCGCCCCCGGCAGCAGTCCGGCGATGATGGTCAATAGGGCAAAGATGAGGGTGAGGCCGCGGTGGGTTTGCCAAACGAGGGCGATCGCCCGCCCACAGTAGTGAAAGGTAGAAAACGACTGGCGGAACGGCTGCCAGAGTTGATATAAACGACGCTGTAACTGTCTCATCTTTCCAGCCTAGCGGGTTGGGGTGCGCGTGAGGAGGGCTTGAGAATGACCACGCCTAGGGTGATTACCCTACTGACCGATTTTGGCCTAGCGGATAGCTATGGGGCGATGCTGAAGGGCGTGATTGCCCAGATTGCCCCCACGGCCACGGTGATCGATCTCACCCACCAGATTCCACCCCAGAATGTGGCCGCCGCCCGGTTTCAGCTCATGACCGCCTACGCCTATTTTCCTCGGGGAACGGTGCATGTGGCCGTGGTGGATCCGGGGGTGGGCAGTCAGCGGCGGGCGATCGCGGTGGAACTAGACGACGGCATCCTCGTCGCCCCGGATAATGGTCTGATCAGCGGCGTGCTGCAGACTAAGCGACCCCAGGCGGCAGTGGTGCTCAACCGACCCCAGTATTGGCGTAATGCCAACCCCAGCGCCACCTTCCACGGCCGCGATATCTTTGCCCCGGTGGCGGCCCATCTGGCCCAGGGAGTACCGCTGCAGGTTGTGGGTGAGGCGATCGCCCCCGACTCCCTCGTCGATTTGCCCTTACCTGCCTGGCAGCGATCGGGCAACACCATCACCGGCTGCATTCAGGCCATCGACCACTTTGGCAACGGCATCACCACCATCCCCGCCGCCGCCATAGCCGGGTGCCAGTGGCACAGCACCTGGGGCGATCGCCTGATTCCTGGGGCTCACACCTACACCGATGTGCCCGTGGGAGAACCGCTGCTGCTAGTGGGCAGTCACGGCTGGGTAGAGCTTGCAGTCAACCAAGGCAATGCTCAACAGCTCCTAGGCTTCACCTGGGGCAGTCCCCTGCGGCTAGACCTCTCCTAGCTTAAGACTGCCTGCAGCAAATCCCGGTGCAGCAAGGCCCGATCCACCATGGCCTGCACCTGGGTCACCGACAGCGCATCGCCGTTGGCATACTGTTCAATCCAGGTTTGAGCGATCGCCCCGGCATCATCGGGAATCTGCTCCAAATCCCAGCCCGGCATCGCCACCTCCGTCATCAACTGCTGCACTTTGGGATCATAGCTGAGGGCAAAACAGCGACATTCCGCTGCCGCCGCCATAATCAACGCGTGGTAGCGCATGGCAATGGTCATCTCTACCCCCTGAAACACCCATTTCAACTGCTGGGGATCGCTGAGGGTGAGGATGGTGCTGGTCTTCGGTAGCGCTGTATGAATGGATTGGGCGATCGCTAAATCGTTGACCGGTTGAAAAGGAATCAGCATCACATGGGCTTGGGTGGACTGCTGCAGCATCACCAGGGCTCGGGTGAGGGCTGCAAGCCGGGCATCCGTGAGCTGGGGATGGGGGCGCAGGGCCACGGCAATACGCGGGGCCGGCAGATCCCAAAAGCCCGACACTGGCTTCGAGGCCAGGGCCCAAACCGGATCCGGCGCGAGGGTGCAGGGTACTCGCCATTCTTCTAGCAGCGCTGCCGAGGCGCGATCGCGGACACTGACCGCCGTACAGCCTTGGAATGACCGACGGGCGATCGCCTGGGTGAGCGATCGCTTCAGGGGCCCCACGCCCTGGGCCCAGGCCACGGTTTTCAGACCCATCTGCTGCGCCATGCCCATGATGCCGCCGTAGTAAATGGGATTCAATGCACTGGTGGCATCCTGCATCAGACTGCCGCCGCCCCAGATGAACACATCAGACTGTCGCAGAGCCGACCACACCGCTGGCGCAGACTTCCGGGGGCAGGCTTCTACGCCATAGCAGTTCTGGGTTTCCTCTGGCTGTCCCGAGAGCACCAGCGGCTGCACGTGGGACGGCAGCATTTGCAGCAGCGTCGCCAACAGCGCCTCATCGCCCCCATTGCCCTGACCATAATATCCACATAGCACTGCCCGCATGGATTGCCCCCGCCTCTGCGATCGCTGATCTCGTACCTCTAGAGCATCATACGGCACAGACCTGCGATTAGACCGGGGGCTGGGGTTGGAGCTGAAGGTCTAGGCGATCGCCCTCTAATTTACGTTTTATTCAAGCGTTGCAGCAGGGGCGGTATTGGCTAGCATGGAGCGACTGTTATACTTGAGGATACGAATTTAACACCATCACAATCCTCAGCCCTACAGCGGTTTGCAGCACCGCGTTCTCGTTATGACGTTAGAACAGCTTCAACAGCGGCTTGAGCGATATCGCGCCGCCAGCCGAGATCTTCAGCTTGAGCCGTTGGTGACCCAAGAAAAGCTGAAACGGCTGGGTGTGGACTATCAAACGAAGCTGATTGACGAGTTAGAGCAGGCGATCGAAGATGCTCCCAACCGTGATGAAAAGCTGATCTTTACCGGACATCGCGGCTGCGGTAAATCAACACTGCTGGCGGAACTGGGGTTTCGCCTGACCGATACGGGGCGCTACTTTGTCGTGATGTTTTCGATTGCCGATACGATCGAGCGATCGGCGGTGGATCACGTCAACATTTTGTTTTCGATGGCGGTGCAGATGCTGGAAGCGGCTGAAAAAGCTGAGGTCAAGCTGAAACCGGGCATCAAGAAAAACCTATATGGTTGGCTCGGCAAACATACAAAAATAGAATCTCAAGACGTCGAGGCGGAGATTGAAGCCCGGGGAGAGGCCAGCGTCAAAGGCGGCATTCCGCTGATTACTGAGTTTTTGGCAGCGATCCGATCAACGCTGAAAGTCAATTCGGTGGTGAGAAACGAGATCTCAACCGAGTTTGCCCGCAAGATTTCTGATTTGATCACTCAAATTAACGCGATTCAAACCTACATCAGCAATGCGACGGGGCAGCGCGTTTTAGTGATCATTGATGACTTAGATAAACTTGATCTGAGCGTCACCGAATCCATCTTCAGCAAAAACATTCAGCCCTTACTTGATCCAGGGTTTCAAATTCTCTACACCATTCCGATTGCAACACTGCGAGAGGTGTCTCTGAAGCGAGGTATCGAAGCCTATGTGAAGCAGATTCACACCAT
The DNA here is from genome assembly GCA_007694125.1 of Leptolyngbya sp. DLM2.Bin15. GTDB lineage: Bacteria > Cyanobacteriota > Cyanobacteriia > RECH01 > RECH01 > RECH01. The sequence continues at coordinate 356 of RECH01000182.1, read as the reverse complement.
GCGGGTGGCGAAGTTTTTTAGCAAAGCGATGGTTAGACAACTGGATCGCACACCGGATGAAGCCTGTGTCGCCCTGTTTGAGGACGTGATCAACAAACGCCTGCCAGCGGATCTGATCGATCCGGCGGTGAAGCAGCAGATGATTTTGAAGAGTGGCGGTGTGCTACGCGAACTGATTCGGATTGTCGATCGCTGCTGTGACCTATGTATGCAAGAGATTCGTGGACGCATTCGGCGATCGCTCTTCGACAAACCGCCCGTGATCATTGATCAGCAGGTGCTAGATACCGTGTTGACCGATTTGCAGATTGGTTATGCAGAACCCCTGGGACAGGTTGATTTTGACCTGCTGAAAT
>RECH01000328.1 GCA_007694125.1 Leptolyngbya sp. DLM2.Bin15 | reverse complement strand
CCTGGGGAGAAGGGTTGGGGATGAGGGCAAATCATCTATCGATTCAGCAATACCCAAGTATGAATTGCTCAATCCGCCCTCACCCTAGCCCTCTCCCTAGGGAGAGGGGACAGGAGTTCTAGCTCCCTTCTCCCTGGGGAGAAGGGTTGGGGATGAGGGCAAATCATCTATCGATTCAGCCGATTCAGCAATGCCGGTCAATGAGCGATCGCTTGCCTAGAAGGCAGGAATTTGAAGAGGTTCACCAAACCACTCCTGGGATAGTGTTTCAAATTCACCGGAGAATCGTTTGTGACGGATGAAAACATTGACCCATTGCAGCATATCTAGATCGCCGCGACGCATACCAATGTAGCAAGGAGAATTTTTCATCACGAACAAGTTTTGAAGGTCAGCCGTTGGATTATCTTGAATGACCTTACCAGCAATAGTATTGCCTGTGGCGATTAGGTCAACTTGACCTGCTAGCAGTGCAGAAACCGTAATGCTGTTATCTTCAAATCGCTTGATTTCCAATCCTTCAGGAGATTTTTCAGTAATTTCTAGATCTTCTAAAGAACCTTGGGTAACTCCAACGCTATAACCGGATAGATCGCTGTAGTCAGAAATATCAGCGCTAGATGGGCCATAGACGCCGGAGAAAAATGGCGCATAGGGAATAGACGAAAAGTAAATTGATTTAGCCCGTTCTGGTGTAGCGCCTAGGCTGGAAATGACTAAATCTGCTCGATTGGTTTGCAGGTAAGGGATTCGGTTTGTACTCGTGACTGGCACCAATTCTAAGTTAACCTCTAGGGCCTCAGCAATGAGCTTTGCAACCTCAATGTCGTATCCTTGAGGCTGTCCATCTGCACCCATCGATCCAAAGGGAGGAGAGTCTTGGGGAACTGCTATTTTAACGACCCCTGTACTCAGAATTTGATCAAGCGTGCTACCGACGGTCATTCCTCCAGCAGAAGATGAACTATCTGATGGATCCATCGCGACTTGCTGGGCCGTAATCGATCCGGTAGAACAGGAAACGATGCTAACGGTGAACAGTAGGCTAATTCCAGTAATGATGGCAGCTTTGAGCCATGTTTGGGGCAGGTTCAAGTGAGCAGAAAAACGTTTGAATGTAGTGCTAATGGCTTGAATCATGGCGGGTAATCCTAATCGTGGGATGGAAGTGATCGTTGATGTGCTAGCGACTAGATGTGCTAACTGCTGTAAGTGAACTGTTTTTCTAGATGTTTACTCCATAGGGAAAGGGGAAAGCATAGGCAGAAGTAGATCACAGCAGCTAAGGAATAAACCAAGAAGGGCTGAAATGTTACATTGCTGATCGATGATGCGGAGCGGGTCAGCTCAATAAAGCCAATCACTGAAGCTAGGGAGGTTCCTTTAATGACCTGTACGGCAAACCCTACGGTTGAGGGAATAGACATGCGAATAGCCTGAGGCAAAATAATGCGCTGGAGCTGTTTAGAATAGGCGAGTCCTAGGGAGCGGGAGGCATCCCATTGACCATGGGGTACAGCTTCTACAGATCCACGCCAAATGTCGGCTAAGAAGGCGCTGCTGTAGGTTGTTAGGGCGATCGCTGCTGATAGCCATGGAGATAGATTTAGGTTGAATACGACGGATAGCCCAAAAAAGACGAGAAACAACTGCATGAGTAGGGGGGTGGCTTCAAAGATCTCGATATATAGGATGCTCAGCGATCGCAGCCATGGATTGGGAGAAATGCGCAGTAGCATGATCACGAAACCTGCTAAACCGCCACCGACAAAGGCGATCGCTGATAGAGCTATGGTCCATTTCGTAGCCATCAGTAAATTAACTAAAATCTGAGACAGGGTGAAGTCTTGCATGATAGGTTGCCATTGAAACACCTAAATGACTGAATATATGGACTCCTAGCGAATGTACTGCGTAAAGGCAAAAAAACGGCGCTGGATTAAAAAGGCGATCGCTTTCAAACACCATACCAAGGCTACATAGATGAACGAAATGGCTAGGTATATTTCAAAACTGCGGAATGTGCGAGACTGGAGATAATTGCCAACGAATGTGAGTTCCTCCGCTGAAATCTGTGATACCACGCTACTAAATAGCACAGCGATCACAATCTGACTCACTAGGGCAGGATAGATATTACCCAGCGCTGGAATTAGAACAATGTGACGGAAGATCTGAAATGGCTTAAACCCTAGAGCTAAGCCAGCTTCAACTTGACCTTTACCAATTCCTTCGATTCCAGCTCGCACAATCTCCGTAGCATAGGCACCAAAGTTGATGGCTAGGGCCAAGACTGCCGCTTGCCAAGGTGACATGCGAACGCCAATGCTAGGTAAACCAAAGAAGAAAAAGAAGAGCTGGATCAGGAATGGCGTATTGCGGAAAAACTCCACGTAGGTGATTGCAATGCCATTCGCAATCCGATTGTCGGAGGTGCGGCCAATAGCTCCAAGGATGCCGAGTAGCAACCCAAAGGCGATCGCCACACCGGTAATCTGAAACGTCAACCAGACTCCTTGTATAAAGAGTCCTGCATTGTTCCATACCACCGAAAACTGGGGGTTATAGTTCATGCCCACCTCTCGATTTCTGTATGCCGTGTACTGTATACAAAATAGCTAGGGGCATTTTGTGGGATGGGATACCGTTTGGACTCAAGTTGTTCAACAAATGATGACCTGTGAAGCCGCAAGCGGGTTGGTATGCCTGATGGGGCTGAGCTCACGGGACTCTATGCGATCGCTGCTGTGGCTACGGTTGGATCTATCAACCACCCCTGTATGCTCAAGGTTGCTTTTGGGTTTGCTGCCATCACTAGGGTGCTACAGCAACTCTACAGCGCATTTGAGTGCTCAATCGTTAGGCGGCAACAGAAATTTTGTCACCCCGTGCTGTTGTTTTAAGAAGGTAAGTAAACTGAGGAGGAATGCCTATCCTTCCTGCTTAGTTCCTATCACAGGGTTCTTGATAGCTCCTGAATTCTATCTCCTGAATCCTATCTATTGAGCGATCGCTGAGGTGATGGTTCAACAGATTTTATGGATGAAGTCTAGGCAGGACAGTATGGGAAGGCTGATGGGATAACTATGCTACACTCAACATTGAGGTTTAACCTATGTAAGTGATGTCTGTCTCAACCCAAGCCCTAAGCCAACCAAGCGATCTATGGATGCTGTTCCATGAGACACCACACCTGCGTGTCAGTGATGGAGCGGCTGTTCCTTTACTAGGAGATCGTGAATCTGCTCCCTACTTCCTCATCCTCCTATGGCCACAGCTAGGCGACTTTGATAGTTTGGAATATGCCTGGTGGCTGCAACGAGATGCCCAACGCCTGCAGGATTTGGGGGTGGCGGTGCGTGCCATTGGCATTGGCGATCGCAACTCAGGGCAGCGGTTTTGCACCTATACGGGATTTCCGGCAGACTGCTTATGGGTTGATCCCACGGCCAGCCTCCACCAGCAGCTTAACCTCTACCCCGGACTTTCCCTCAAGCCGCCAGGATTATCCAATGCCCAACGAGCCTGGCTGAACCTCTTGCTGATGTGTGCAGGCATCGGTAGCCCCGGTACCTTAGCTGAAGTGTTTCGTGGTTATCGGGGCGATCGCCAAGCCCCCCAGCTCATTGCTGATGATCAAGTTGTGCAAGCGCCTCCGCTACCGCCGTTGAAAGGCTCTTGGTTTCAGTGGGCGGGTGGTCAAGGATTTCAGCGTCCCTTTGAGTTGGCGACCCTGCGGCTACGCAATATGGCGGAAGCTCTGGGGCATTGGACAACCTATGTGCCGAATGCCGACTACCTAACGCAGCGGGGGGCAACCTTTCTGTTCGATGCCCAGGGGCATAGTCTGTATGAACATCGCGATCGCGCCATTTTGGGGTTTGCTGAAACCATGAGTAATCCGCTTGATTTTCTCGCGGTGGTGCCGAGGGATAGGGCTGATTCCTAGATTCAAGGCACAAGCGTGATGTAGCCCGCCTGCTTAGACTAGGTTGAGGGTTTGGCGCAGTCGAGTCTGGTCACTGCTGCTGATTTTAAAGCGACCGTTTTCAACATCGCGAATCCAGCTCTGGCTTTTGCCAAGCCGCTCGGCTAGAGCCCGCTGACTGAGATTCAGTTGCTGACGAGCGGCTTTGATGACGTGGCTCGATAAAGGACGGGAATGGACGCTGGATGCTTTGCTCTGGCGGCGCTGTTTGGTGCGAGGCCGCCGTAGGCTCTGCTGCCACTCATCCGACAGCTCAAATCCTAGGATCCGTGCATTGAGCAACCGTTGCCACTTATTCCGAGGTGCAATATCCGTGAGGCTGAGGGTTTGGTTGGCGTCGTTCGTCCAAAACTCTAGAGCATCATCGGCATCATCGGGAATATCTGCCACCCGCGCCCAGAGGGGTTGAATATCTGCCCCGTAGGTATCTGGATCAAACCGAGGTTTGAGTCCATAGTGGTAGATGGCTTCTAAGTCACTTTCAAAGGTTTTGAGTAAGCGCTTGTGGGCTCCGCGAATGGTCATGGCATCCGATAGCCGATCGTTGCCATAGGCAATGCGCAGTAATGTTCGCACCGTGACGCGATGATCGCCCCCCAAACGTAGCTTGAACACAAGCCATAGCAGTAGCCGTACGGCTCCCTCATGCTGCTGCCAATTCTTCATAACTTCCGCTAGCAGTGACTGGGGTAACGTGCCATATTGATAAAATGCCGTCTGCTTGCGGTAATCTTGTTTGTTGAGAAAATGCTTGGCCCAGTCGCCGGTTTGAATGGTGAAACCTAGACCGATGAGGTGACGATATCCCTCTGCGTCAACATCGAAGTAGTACTGAGTATCGAGTAGTTGCCACACAGGCTGCTCTGGGATGGAAAATCCTGGAACCTTACCTTGGCGTGGCCAATCAAGACTCACCAGCAGTTGACAGGTTTGATAGACCAAGTCTTTGATCAGAGTAAGCTTTGCTAATTTCGTGAGGTCTTTACGCTTGTGAAGCCCTAGGTATTGTTCGATATGTTGATCATTGAGGGTAAAAGAGGTTTCCCAAGGGCAGTTAAGCGTTGTGGCGTAGGCGGCAAAGATCATATGAATACAGACGGCACGAATATCAAAGTTGCTTAGGGCAGCCGTCCCCAAGCTATGGTTCATGGGTGCTGAGGCGGGCAATTCTGGATTAGAGGATAGGCGAAACTGAATATTACCCTGACCTCGGTGGATGGTGCGTTGGTAGCACAGGTTATCGTGGTCGTCGGCATACCAAGACAGCGACTGTCGTTGAGCTAAAATGTTGCTGGCTTCCCAGACCACCATGGAGGAGGCAAAGGGAGTGGTTTTACCATTGAGAAAGATTTCGTGGATGGCTGCGGGTAGTAGAGTACTTTTGTTGCGCCCTTTCTTGGCAGGGAGCGACGCCACCGAACTGATAGCACAAACGTCCACACAGCGAGGAATATCTACATCTGGACAGCGATCGCACAGGGTGGGATCAATCCAGTAACCAGCGTCAGTGGTCTTAATTGCGCCGTTTGGGCAGGTTGAATGACATTGATCGCAGGCAATGCAGCTTGCTTTAACGGCATACGTCATCACTAAATCCCCCTGTTGAGCTAAGTACTCTACTAGGGATAACAATCTATATGTTTAAGTTTTATGCTTCTGAATACGTTTTAATGATCTCTTCGCTATCGTTTTGAATAGGTTTATGGTAAACTTCCCTCAAATAATTTATGTATCTAAATTTACTTTTTTGCCGCTGCTTATGTGGGTAAACCCTGACTCAATTGCAAATCCGCAGTAGTTAGCAATGAAAGTTCATAATGCCGTTGACAAGGCGTTACATTGTCTGGGCGCAACACCAAACATTAGATCTAGATAAGACTCTATCCAATGCATTCGATCTATCGAGGGTCAGTCAAGGTTAACCATCCAGAATAGTCCTGAGAATCGTCCTGCTGAGCCTGTAGTTCTCAAAACTCAGCCTCCTCCTTGAACCTTCGATGACCTAGGATTCAGATGGCGATCGATCAGGGCGGAGAGTTGGGGGAGTTTGACCTGGTTGTAGCGGTGCCGGCCGGGCATGACCGTTAAGGTAGGCGCATCTGAGCAACGTTTTTGACAGCCGGTGTATTGAATTTCGACCTGGTGGTGTAGATTGCGATCGCGTAAGGCTTGCTTGAGTGCCGTGACCAGCTTCTGACCGCCGCGCTTTTGGCAACCAGATTTACGACAGACCTGAAGTTTGATGTGCTGAGCAGGTAATGGCGGGGTGCATGGTGTGGGCATCGCTGGAATAGAGGGGCGATCGCTTGTGGGCTGTAAGCTAGGCAGGGTTAAAACTTGGTAGGCTTTGAGCTTGATCACGCCAGTTTTACTGTCCAGTTGGCTGCGACCAATGCAGTGGAGGCGATCGCCTGGTTGGAGGTGCGATCGCCAAGGGCCACGCAATTCCTTCCGCAGTTTAATGGCGAGCAGTTCACCCTCAACCTCCAGGCGTATGAGTTTAGCTGTCGTCGGGTCATCCCCTAGGAAGTCAACAAAGGTGCCGTCTAGATTAAACATCCAGGGGGGTAGCAGATTTGGGTCAGCCATAACGAATCTCCTGTGATTGTGGGTTTTGATGGTTGTGAAATCTTAGAACGTTCAGAATGTAACCTCTCGGAACTAATTTAACTTTCTAGCCTCCACGGTTTGAGGCGTGGTAATAGGTTCACTCAATCCCGAAATTGATAGCTCCCAGCCATTCGACAAGGTCAATCGTTGGGTATTATCCTCTTGACGTTGGGCGATGACTTCTTCCTCTAGGTCTTTTTTAGCTACATAAACCAAGAGCTTGCCAGCGGCGTTAGTACGAAGCATTACTTTCATGGTGCAGGTATGGTAGTGGGGTATGGAGGTTAGAGAGATGATGATAGCTAGATGATGGTAGCTAGATGATGGTAGATGCTAGATGTAGCCATGATCATACTGTTTAGAGCCTGTGGCATGAGGTTCCCGGCATCGCTACTCCTCTAATCAGAGGAGCAGCATGATCTCGATAGATCTGGACAGCCGGTGGATCGATAGCCGGGCCTGGATAGCGTCGCTAGGTTACTGAACGCTACATGGCCGAGTTGCCTCAGTAACGCCTACGTGCCCTCGTTGGAGAACGGTTGGAACCTGTGAGATCTAGGTGAGGAATATGTACTAAGTTCTGGACGAAATAGCGAAAGATACAAGCGATCGCCATGAAGAAAATAGTCGTGGAGAGAAAAGATACCATGGTAGGTCAATCCTGAGGGTGAGAAATAAGAAAGCTTGTGAGCCGGGAGGGGCTAACTTGGGAGGCTGAGGGTAAGACTATCGCCAGCGAGGAAGTGATCAACATGGAAGGCACGATCTTCCGTTTTTAGCAAAATGCTGTCGTAGAGGTAGCGGGTGGCGCGATCGCCCACGCTTTCTGCCTGGGTGGATAAGCGACGCAAGAGAGCAATCATCGCCTGCTCGGCAGCGAGGTCATTCTCTAGCATTTGGCGGCAGGTAAACGCTCCATCGGGCTCGGGTGTAAAACAACAGAGGTCAGCTAAGGTCGCAAAACTGCCCGCTGGGATGCCACCAAGACCATTGAGCCGTTCGGCTAAGTCGTGGGCATGACCTTGAACATGGCCGTAGCTGTCTTGGAAGAATTCGTGGATCGAGTAGAACTCAGCTCCGTCTACAACAAAATGATGTTTTTGATATTGCAGATAGAGAGCCTGAAAGCTGGAAAAGGCCAGGTTAAGTCCCTCACAAACAGCGACGGTGATATCAAGTTCGAAGCCGACAGGGTTGTTGCCAACCTCGCCAAAGGCGCGAACTAGGTTGTTGAGACTTGTTTCAGTTGTGGTCATGGGGTGACTCCATTGGGTAGGTGGTTATGAGAGGGGTGATGAGAAACGAAAACAGGTCAGTCAATAGTCACGCATCAAACTTAGATTGGATTCATGCTATCGGGAAAGATAGGATCCAAAAGGCGATCGCTAACCTATCCAACCAAGGATGAAAGGTGCCTACAGATAGACCATGGAGAGAGGAGAGGTTGAGTACTAACAGGTTGAGTACTAACAGGTTGAGTATTAACAGACTGGGTACCAACAGGTTGAGTATTAACAGACTGAGTGCCAACAGGTTGAGTACCAACAGGTTTAGGAGTTTGCCAAGCAGGTCACTCGGGTGCGCCAACATCGCTCCAACCACGTCACGCCTTCCTGACGGGATTGGGAAAACTGGTGTAGGGTACTGCGAACCAGTAGGAGCGCTAGGGCATGGTTGACCTCAACTCGTAGACTGCCATCGGCAGGGCAGGCACAGGGAATATTGAGTTCTTGTAGGCGATGGTGGATCGACCAGCGATCGCCTCGCTGAACTGAGACAGCTTGCCCCCAGTCGGAGGGAGCGGCAAAGGATGAATTCATGAGCTAACCTCCGAGGGGGTTTGAGATGGATGGGTGAGAGTCGTGGAAAGCTGGGTCAGTTGTGTCTCTAGGGTTTCGATTCGATCCAGGAGCGATCGCAACGATGTCGCATCGGTATCCGGGAGCTGACCATGGTCTAACGGCGCGGTTCTAGCATTGCCACGGGATACATGACGGCTGGGAATGCCAACAGCGGTGTAATGGGCTGGCACTGAACGGAGCACGACGGCACCAGCCCCAATACGGGCATAGTCACCAATGGCGATCGGCCCCAAAATCTTGGCTCCAGCTCCCAGCACCACATGGCAGCCCACGGTAGGATGGCGCTTGCCGGTGTCTTGCCCTGTTCCACCCAAGGTGACGTCTTGGTAAATCAAACTATAGTCACCAACGGTAGCCGTTTCACCAATCACAATTCCTAGACCGTGGTCGATAAACACACCCCGCCCTATCTGGGCACCGGGATGAATGTCTATCCCTGTGAAAAAGCGACTGAGGTGAGCAATCAGGCGAGGCAAAAGACGCAGGTTGTGTTGATAAAGCCAGTGGGCTAGGCGGTGGGCCGTGAGAGCGTGCAATCCTGGGTAACACCAGAGCACCTCTAGCCAGTGATCTGCCGCAGGGTCGCGCTCAAAGATAATAGCCATGTCTTCGAGCAGCGGCAGGGATGGACTGAGCCGAGAGATAGTGGTTTGAAGGTGATGAAGGAAGCGGCAGGGCTGGGAGGAAACCATGATGCTCTGAGGGCTGTGTTTCCATGCTTATAGCAACCACCTCTTTGAGGCTAAGGGCAACGGTGACCCATCCAGTTCTTAAAGCTATTAGTGCTGTACTCAAGCGTTGCATCCTTGACTGGCAGGCAGGTTTAGATTTCTTTAAGGGCAGGGGACGAGTATTTCACGCCGCTGCGTAGGTATTTTCAAGGGGAGGCACGAGTATTGTGTACTCACGAGCAACACCTGATCTGTTCATGGCTGAGCGCTATTTTTAGATGTAGATAAGACGTTGAAAATTTGTACTCATCTGCCACCTTTTCGTAGCCTAATTAACGATTTCCTCAAAAGAACTGTAGCAGACTATGCATAAGTCCCTCCAATGTCTTCATTAATCCGTAACAACCCTTGCAACGCCGCATCCCTAGGGAGGAAGAAAAGCGGGTGTTGCTGAACCAGGACATGAACCTCTAACTAGAGGTTTTGAAAATCCATGCAAAATGTTGCGGAATCATACTGCTATTCAGCAACGCCGAAAAGCGATGCCCGATTCAGCAATGATGGACTGCCGATGGACTGCCGATGAAGTGACAATGGCAATGATCACGACAACAGGAACCCCACAAATGGTGGCAGTTTACATTGCTTAATCTAGAATGGTTAACTCTGCTACTGTTTGATCCTATAAATAGAGATGATGGATACAAACGCTAGTTCTTATTTTCTTAACAAGTTTTTAATTCTGTATCAAACACTGCAAAAAGCATTCATTTGAGTACTCAAAAAACGACGGATAGAAAAAGGGGTATTTTCACATCAGATCTTTGCTAGGCAAGGGTTTGACATGAGTGCACAAATACAGATCTGAACAGAAAAAATACCAGAGCCGGTACATGAAAATACTAGTACCCCTACCATCAAAAAAATATACTTTCTATGACTAACAAGGGTTTCAGCTCATGAGTACAGTGCTAATCAGTTAATAAATCCTATCGGCTCACGAAGCATGGTCGGGGATAGGGCGGTTGCTATAACTCTTTCAACGCCAAGCACCGCAGCATGAAGCGAGAAACGATTCGAATTCATTCGAATTCAACAGATGCCAAGGTGACTTCCGGCTTCGTCCAAGATTTCTTACCTAAACCTATATCCATCTTGTTGAGCCCTAACCCCACTACATCCTCAAACCCATGACGCCACCGCCCTCCACTGCCCTGACCACCGCGCCCCTTGCGACGCCCGATCTGGACATTACCCTAACTAAGACCAAGACTCTAGTTAATTCTGCCGGTGGCTGTGGTTGTAGCAGCAACACCGATATCGATGAACTCAGCGAAAGCATGAGAGCCCGCATCGAAAAGCATCCTTGCTATAGCGAAGACGCCCATCATCACTATGCTCGTATGCACGTAGCTGTTGCCCCAGCTTGCAACATTCAGTGCAACTACTGCAATCGTAAATATGACTGCGCGAACGAAAGCCGTCCGGGAGTGGTGAGCGAATTGCTAACCCCTGAAGAAGCTGCCCATAAGGTGCTAGTGGTGGCAGGTAAGATTCCTCAGATGACGGTGTTGGGCATTGCTGGCCCAGGTGACCCGTTGGCGAACCCTGAACAAACCTTCCGCACCTTTGAACTCATTGCTGAGCAAGCGCCTGACATCAAGCTTTGTCTCTCCACTAATGGTCTTATGCTACCGGAATATGTGGATCGGATTAAAGCGCTGAAGGTGGATCATGTCACCATCACGATTAATATGGTAGATCCTGAAATTGGGGTCAAGATTTATCCCTGGGTACACTATCGTCGTAAGCGTTATCGTGGTCTTGAAGGGGTCAAAATTCTCCACGAGCGTCAGATGGAAGGATTGCAGGCGCTTAAGGAAGCTGACATTTTGTGCAAGGTCAATTCTGTCATGATTCCTGGCATTAATGATGAACATTTACCCGAAGTTAACCAAGCCATTCGGGAACGTGGCGCATTTCTGCACAATATTATGCCCCTTATCTCTGCTCCAGAACATGGCACTTATTTTGGGCTGAATGGTCAGCGTGGTCCTAGCCCCCAAGAGCTGAAACAGGTGCAGGACAATTGCGCAGGTAACTTAAAGCTGATGCGCCACTGTCGCCAGTGTCGTGCTGATGCTGTTGGTCTGCTGGGCGAAGATCGCAGCCAGGAATTTACGAAGCAGAAATTCATGGAAATGCCTGTAGACTATAGTGTTGCGCAGCGTCAGGCTGTTCACATTGGCATCGAGCAGGCGAAAGCAGCCGTGACGGCAAAACGCCAAGCAGCCGTGAGACGTCCAACCACAACGCAGCCCTCTCCTAAGGTGCTGGTGGCGATCGCCACCAAGGGAGGCGGTCTGGTGAACCAACATTTTGGTCATGCTAAGGAGTTTATGATTTACGAAGTTGACGCGACTGCCGCCAAATTTGTCAGCCATCGTAAGGTAGCCGATTACTGCCAGGGTGGTTATGGTGAAGAAGCCATGCTCAACGGCATTATTACGACCATTTCGGACTGTCAAGCCGTGTTTGCGTCCAAAGTCGGCCCTTGCCCCCAGCGTGAACTGGAAAAAGCTGGTTTAGTGGTCATCGAAGCCTATGACGTCATTGAAAGCGTTGCTCGACAGTTTTATGACGAGCATGTATTGAATCGCCGATGAAAGAAAGCAGGCGAGAATTTCTTACCTATTATCTAGTGCCCTTACCCCCGGTCCTCCCATGTCTTACACGATTACCCATAACTGCATTGGTTGCCAGCGCTGTCTCTCAGCTTGTCCCACCGGAGCGATTCAGTTTAACGGCATGGCTTTCTGGATTGAAACGAGTCTGTGTAACCAGTGTCAAGGTTCCCATCGTGTACCCCAGTGCTGGGCAACCTGTCCAACGAATGAAGGTTGTGTTCCTGCTATCGCAGATGTATCAGCAACTCTAACATCTAAGTCAGAATACTCGGATGATTACTGGGAATCTTGGTTTGCTACCTATACACGCAAGATCGCTCGTCTGCGGGGAGTACCATCCTCAAGCTATTGGTATACCTGGTTTGCCAGCTATGCCAAGACCCTTGGTCAACTACAGAGCGATCGCCTGTCCCTAACGCCCTAACGCTCATCTGCACAGATACTCAGGACAAAAATAGAGTCTTGATGTGTTCCTAGCTGCTCACCTACTTGATTTTATACCCATGGTTATCTATCTTGACAACAACGCTACGACTTGCATCGATCCTGATGTTTTAGCTGTAATGATGCCTTACCTAAGTGATTTCTATGGCAATCCGTCATCCATGCATAGCTTTGGTGGTCAGGTAGGAACAGCGGTGCAGGACGCCCGAGGTCAAGTCGCTCAACTGCTCGGCGCTGAGGATACAGAAATTGTTTTTAATAGCTGTGGTAGTGAAGGCAATAATACTGCCATCCATGCTGCCCTTGCGGCTCAGCCGGATAAGCGCCATATCGTGACGACAGCAGTTGAGCATCCAGCGATTCTCAATGTATGTAAACATCTGGAGAAAAAAGGCTATACTGTTACTTATCTATCTGTAAACGGACAAGGTGAGTTAGATTTAATGGAGGTAGAAGCTGCTATGACGGGTGGCACGGCGTTGGTCACCACCATGTATGCTAATAATGAAACGGGCGTAATTTTTCCGGTAGAGCAGGTGGGAGCGATCGCCAAATACTATGGAGCCACCTTCCATGTCGATGCCGTACAGGCTGTGGGTAA
>RECH01000002.1 GCA_007694125.1 Leptolyngbya sp. DLM2.Bin15 | reverse complement strand
GGAAGTTGCGATCGCTCTCTCAATGTCTTAGGAGGGAAGCGATCGCTCTTCCACTCCATAGACTCAGGAAAGCGATCGCTCTTCTTGGTTGTCCCCGAGGTTGCACAGCGGGGGAATGTCTTCTACACTAATAGTTAGTTTAGCTAATTGTTTGTTCAGCAATCTAACCAGATGGTCACCCAAACCCTTACCCCAGACCAATGCGCCGTGGATGTGCTCACCGTCATACCGGTGGTGACGCGATGGTTGCGGGCCGAGATGCGGCATCAGGGGCAACCCCATCTGTCGCTGTCCCAACTGCGGGTGCTCCACTTTCTCCACCGCCGTCCTCAGGCGTCCCTGTCGGAACTGGCAGACTACCTAGACGTGACCCGACCCACCATGTCGGTGATGGTCGATCGGTTGGTGAATCGGGGATGGGTGCATCGCCAAGACGATGTTCAGGAGCGCCGGCGCATTGCCCTGACGCTGACGGAGGCCGGCACCGCCCAGCTTGAGCAGGTCTATGGCGCAACGCTTACCCAGATCTCCCAGCGCCTCCAGGCTCTCTCCGCCGAGCAATGTCAGCAGGTGGTGGCGGGGCTATCGATCTTAGGAAGTTTATTTGCAGAATCCTAGGGCGTGCTTGCTCGCGCTCTAGGTATCAGTTGTCTCTCAGGGGGACAGATTCGCCATGTCAATTGTGACCATCCATGAATTAACCAAACAGTTTGGCTCCCACCGGGCGGTGGATCGGTTTAGCCTATCCATCGAGCCGGGGGAAATCTTTGGCCTGCTGGGCCCCAACGGGGCCGGTAAAAGTACCCTGGTCAAGGTTTTAACCACCCTGCTGTCTCCCACCTCAGGACAGGCCTTGGTGGCAGGCTATGATATTCGCCGTCAAACCGTGGCCGTGCAGCGCACCATTGGCTATGTGCCCCAATCCTTATCGGTGGATGGTACCCTGACGGGCTACGAAAATATGCTGATTATCTCCAAGCTCTACGGCGTGCCCCGGCAGCAGCGACTGGAACGGATTCGTCTCGCGCTGCACTATGTGGGTCTCGATAGCGTGGCCCATCGGTTGGTCAATACCTATTCTGGCGGCATGATCCGACGGCTGGAAATTGCTCAGGCTACGCTGCACCATCCCGCCATCTTATTTTTAGATGAACCCACCGTTGGTCTGGATCCGGTGGCCCGGAAATCCATGTGGGAGCTGATTTTGCAGTTGCGCCACGACCACAACACCACCGTATTTCTCACCACCCACTTTATGGACGAGGCTGATGAGCTATGCGATCGCCTGGCGATTTTGTATCACGGGCAGCAGGTCGCCATCGGCACTCCCGCTCAGCTTAAGGCTGGCTTGCCCATGCCCAATGCCACTTTAGATGACGTTTTTATCCACTACACCCAAGATTATCTCGTGACTAACGAGGAGAGTAGCTACCATGACACATCTGCAACCCGCCGAGCCGCGCGTCGGCTTAGCTAATCAACGGCTGTCTGGCTTTAGCGTCCAGGAATTTATCGCGAAGACTCTTGTGGCAGCGGAGCTAGACATTCGCAAACTGCGCCATGATCCGTTCCAGTTGATGATGCGGGCGGTGCAGCCTGTTATGTGGCTGATCATTTTTGGGCAGGTGTTTACCCAGGTGCGGGGTATTTCGACGGGCGATCTACCCTATCTAGACTTTATGACGCCGGGTATTTTGGCCCAGAGTGTTTTATTTCTATCGGTTTTTACCGGCCTGTTGGTGATCTGGGAAAAAGATCTGGGGATTTTGCATAAGCTGATGGTCAGTCCGGCCCCGAAGTCGGCGCTGGTGTTGGGGAAGGCAATCGGGGCGGGGGTGCGGTGCCTCTCCCAGGTGATCGTTATCTATGGGGTGTCGATCCTGTTGGGGGTGAATCTCAACTGGCATCCCCTGGCCCTACTCGGGGTGGCGAGCATGGTCATGCTGGGGGCGGCCTCATTTTCGACGTTGTCGTTGATGGTGGCCTGCTGGGCCCAAACCCATGAGCGGGTGGTGGGAGCTGGGCAGTTGATGACTATGCCGCTGTTTTTTGCTAGCAATGCCATTTATCCGATCTCGATTATGCCGCCGTGGCTACAGATGCTATCGCGGATTAACCCACTGACCTATATGGTCGATGCTCTGCGCAGTTTGATGCTGGTATCCCAGGTGTCCGAATATGGACTACTGCTGGATTTTTCAATCTTAATCGGACTCACTGCCGTTTTAACCGCGGCCTGTGGTCGGCTCTATCCTCGCTTGGTGCAATAAGCGATCGCCCGGGCTTCGGCTTCGCTCAGCCCTCGTCGGCTTTGCTCTGTCCTCGTATGGTGAGCGCTTCGGCTTTGCTCAGCCCTCGTATGGTGAGGGTTGGAGCATTGAGCGAAGTCGAAATGCAGGTTCGTCGAGGTAGAGTCACATGGTGCCAATTCTCTGAGTATGCGTTGCATTTGGCATTGCCTGGCCGGGCTTCGGCTTCGCTCAGCCCTCGTCGGCTTTGCTCTGTCCTCGTCGGCTTTGCTCAGCCCTCGTCGGCTTCGCTCAGTCCTCGTATGGTGAGGGTTGGAGCATTGAGCGAAGTCGAAATGCGGG
>RECH01000307.1 GCA_007694125.1 Leptolyngbya sp. DLM2.Bin15 | reverse complement strand
ACAGATCAAAACCTGGACGCTGTCTGTATTTGAATGCTGTCTGTCGTTAGACTGAGCAGAAGACGTCTAGCGCTTTTTAAAATCCCTCCCCCAACCTGGGAGAGGGATGGCGGGCAGGCAAGATTATAGTGGCGACGGCCTGGATTCATCCAGCCGTTAGGTCGATCTATCCCATAGCATGGTCACCTGTCTTCAAGAATCTCATGCTTAACGCCAGATGCCCATCTTTTTCCTGCCCATCTTCTGAAGAGGTAGGAGAGCGATCGCAAAACGCCCTTTCCACCCAGGAAACACCGGCTTTTTGGGTATCTGCGACGCCAACGATACGCCTGGTAGGGGGACAGTGTCCATCTACAACTGTGACGCTATATGTAGTGTTTTTCAAAGCCCGTGACGAGGATTGAACTCGTGACCTCACCCTTACCAAGGGTGTGCTCTACCACTGAGCCACACGGGCAATTCTTTTGCCAACCTTATGATAGCAAGTGCATCAAAGATTGACTCAAGAAAACGTATCTTGCTGTGGTGGGCCGGGCTGGATTCGAACCAGCGTAGGCGTAGCCAGCGGATTTACAGTCCGCCCCCATTAACCACTCGGGCACCGACCCGCCCAATCCACAATTAAACATCGTAGCACAGGGTTTCGCATTCCCCAAACAAAAATCTCTTTTTTTTCAGATTTTTCTAGGTGATGCTGGAAAACCATTGCTCTAGGGACTGTTGGGGCGCATCGGGCTGGGCAATAATTTCCACCAGTTTGTTTTTGGCGCTAGGCTGCACCAACGCCTCCACACAGACCTCCGCCACCTGTTCGCGGGACAAACTGCCTTCAAACAGGGTATCTGCTGCCGCCATTTGGATGGGATCAGTGGGTGCGGTACTTTTGAGCCCACCGGGACGAACGATGGTGTAGGTTAAGCCACTGCCTTGCAGGTAGGCTTCCGCCTGTTTTTTCCACACCAAAATCAACCAAAAGATGTTCAGGGGATGCAAAAGCTGCGACACACATAGCGATGACACAAACACCATATGCCGAACCTGCTGGCGCTTAGCCGCATCCACCAAATTCTTGGTGCCTTCAAAATCGACGCGATAGGGCAGAGTTGGATCCCAACTGGGCTGGGCCCCCGTGGCGCAGAAGACCACATCACAGCCTGCGATCGCTGCATCTAAGGTTTCAGGCTGCAAAACATCGCCCACCCATTGTTCTGACCAGTCGGACAAGACAGAGGCTGCTTTTTGGCGATCGCGCACTAGCGATCGAGTGGGAATTTGGCGTTGTTCGAGGGCTTTTACGATCAATTGTCCTGTGCGCCCCGTAGCGCCGGCTACAAATGCTTTCACCAAGATGTTCCTTAAAATAGAGTATTACTCAAACGTTTTCCTATTCCATGGTCTAGGTGTATTCTTGGGGCAAACCACCGTTGGCTCTCAGGAGACCACAAGACCTAGCCTGATCGATAGTGATCATTATTAACTGTTTTTTCGACTAAAACCCATAACGCTATCGATCGATTACGGAGAAACTACCTTGGCAACCCGAGCGTTCAACCCGAGTATCTTCGTAGAATGCCGTAGATCTAACCTCATGGGAGGAAACATTTTGGATAGATTTCAGCTATTTTTCCGTAGATCAAGCGTGTTAACGAGTAGAACACCGAAGCTATGCTAAATGTAAATCGCGTCTGATTTGCTCTACCCCTGCCCAAATCATGGTCACCAGACGATGGATTCTATGTCAAGGCTGGGCAATCTAAGGCTAGTCGTCTTCAGAGAGTCCTCGTTTTATGTAGGAGTTGAACCGAGTGACCTATCCTCAAGCATTGAAGGCGATCGCCCATCAGGTGTCTTGTTCAATGTCGGACTATATTGCCTATCTCTGGATCAGGTAAGCAATTTAAACAATGCTAATTTTCAAGGAACTTGAAGCTATGCAGGCCCATTCAACAGAACACCAAGCTTTTGAGACATTCGATACATTTGAATCTGTTGTGGGTCTAGATATGGTGACTGACCCCGATGAGCAGCCTGTCGAGTCCGCTGCGGCGGAAGCAACCCATTTTCGTGGGCAGTATGCCAACTGCATGGCCATGCATGCCGATGCTCAGACCGTTGCCAACTATCTAGACATTCACTCGGAATGGTTTCACCGCTGCGCCCACCCCATGAAAACCGATGCCCTTGGGGATAACGGCTATGCTCTGACGATCGGCCGCTTTGGCTCCTTTGGGTATGAAGTTGAACCCAAAATCGGTCTACACTTACTGCCCCAAGATGAAGGTGTTTACCGGATTGAAACCATTCCCGTCCCCAACTATGAAGCACCGGGCTATCACGTTGATTTCCGAGCTGCCCTACAGCTTGTGGAATCCATCTCCGAAACCGGCACGCCTCTGACGCAGGTTGAATGGGAACTGGATCTAGACGTGTCCATCCATTTTCCCCGATTCATCCGTGCCCTGCCCAAATCTCTCATTCAAGGCACCGGCGATCGCCTCTTGAACCAAATTGTCCGCCAAGTATCCCGTTGCCTCACCCATAAAGTGCAAATGGACTTCCACCAAACGCGCGACATCCCGTTTCCTAAGGCCTCTTAGTTTTAGACTAGGACTAGTTGATGCAGACATCGGCTCCAGGTTTTAGCGGGGAATTCGAGTATGGACAGTATTGATTGGACAAGCGTCATTCCTGCAGGGCTAGCGATCGCTATCTTTGCCGGTGGGTTGTTCATGCTGGTGTCTGGCGTTTGGGCATCTCGCGATCAGTAGCATTCCCATCTCCGAGGGGCGATCGCTCCAGCAAACTAGTTAATATACCGTAATCATAGTTTTCCCAGCAGCATCGGGATCAGGTGCTCTGCCTTGGGCATCCTATCAGTAGGATGTTCTCAAGCAAGCGCCACGATGACTCAGCACCCGATCATCTCACCTCAGATCTCCCGCCTGTCGTATCAGCTCTGGGGGATGGCGATCGCTGGATTTTGCTTGAGTGGCATAGGCTTGCTATGGCCTAGCATGACACTGATCATGATGCCACTGTTGATGGTGGTTGCTGTCGGACTATTGCTGCAGATCTATAACCAGTCTCGCAAGAACCAACAGCTTCATAAAACTCTTCACCGCTATCATCAACAGATTGCCCAGCTAGAAGCCCAACGGCCTAGGTTTCAGCCTTTGCTGGATGCGATCGCCCATGAGCAACAGCAGCGGCAAGCTCTAGAATGTGCTAGCCAAGCTGCTCAGGCTAGCCTCACTGAACTTCAGCGCCAACTAGACCAGCAACATCTCCAAAGCCAAACCTTAGATACTCAGCTACAGGTGGTGCAAGCGGCGTTGGTCATGGCTCTCAACCAGTCTCAAGCAAGGGAAACCCATCTCCTGGAGCTTAAGCAAGAGAACAACGTCTATGATGACTTGATTGATGAGCAAGAGCAGCGGGCCCAGCAGCTTGAAGCCCAAGTCACGTCCTTAGGACTAGAATGCGATCGCCTGCAGGCCCAACTGAGCGATGCTGAGAGCACCATCGCCACCTTAGAGAGCGATCGCCTCCAGATAGAGCAAACCTGTCAGGCTGCTCAGCACCAGATAGCTGAGTTGGAACAGGAGCTAGAGCAAACCCGCAAGGCTGCTCAGCACCAGATAGCTAGTCTAGAGCAGGAGCTAGAAGCCTATCGCTGTCCGCCAACTCCGCCCATCTACGCTAGCCGTCCTCCGCAGATGAGCGACGAGAAATTTGTCCGCCATGCCGATATCCAGCTTTTAGACTTCCCCCACCCTGAACATCTTGAGGAACAGGCCAAGCACCATTACCATCGCCGCAGTAGTGACCTGACTCCGCGCCCCGTGACTCTGAATGGCATCGTCGATTATCTGAGACATGAATTCACCAACTACGATTGCCTGTGTGATCAACTGGGTTGCTATAGCCGGCCGGCCCGCAATATTCTCAAAGCTAGGGTCAATGCCCAGATTTGGGATCGTCTCTCGGAGATGCGGCTCACCTTTGATGATGTTACCTGAATCCCAATCCAACTCAGTAGGTGGACTCAAGGCCGGGTTTCGACTTCGCTCAACCCTCTGCTCATCAGGGTTAGAGCATTCGTCGAAAGGAGCGAGTTACGTCCTCCCACTTACAATTCCTTGGGAGTATCCAGGGGCAATGCATGGGGCGTGGCTAAGGTCAAGCGCAGCCCCATGCCAATCAACCCCATACTCGCCAGCATCACCGGTGTAACCGGCTGTTGGAAAAACAGCAGGGCCAGCAGCGCGACAAAGATCGGCACGATGCTATAGACCGACGTGGCCGTGCGGGTCGGGCCGATCGCTCCCACACTGAGGTTATAGAGCAAGTAGCCTATCCCCGAGGCACCGATACCCATGTAGAGCACTGACCCCAGCGATGCAGGGGAGATGGCGCGCCAGGGGCCGCCTTCCCACGCCGATAGCAGCAGCAGTTGCACCACCCCAAACAGCGCCGCGTAGTAGCTGATGGTGAAGCCAGAGTACCGAGCTGAAAGCTTTTTGATGATCAGGGTGTAAATTGCCCAGCAGACCACTGCCGCCAGCATCAGGCCATCGCCTTGATTGAACGTGAGGTGCAGGATGGTGCTGAGCTGCCCACGGGTGAGCAAGAACAGCACCCCGAGCACGGCTAGACCACAGCCGAGATAGTTTTTCAGCAGCAGTCGTTCCCGGAGGGCGATCGCTGCCAGACTGCCTGTGACCACAGGACTGAAGGCATTGATGATGGCGCTGTTGGCCACCTCGGTGTAGCGCAGGCTGGAAAAGAACAGCACATGGTAGCCCACTACGCCAAAGAGGCCTAGCAGGGCCATGGGCAACACATCCGCCCGCGCCACCTGCAGCGACTGGCGACCATAGTGCCGCACCAACAGACTCAAAAACACAAGGGCGATCGCATACCGCCAAAACGATGTGGTGATCGGGCCCATGTCCACCGTGGTGAATTTCCCGGCCACAAAGCTACCTGCGAATAGAGCGCTGGTCACCAAGGGTAAAAGAATTCGCCGTCTGTCTTGCCCTAAAAATCCCTGACCCATGACTATCCTCAAATCAGCCCTCAGCTACTCTAGCAGTCGGTTTCATGGCTCCATCGATGAGTTTCCGATCGCTTCCGAATCTAGAAGGTTGTCAAAATCCCATAAAAACATTGTTTTGCAAGTTAAAAATTGGTTCTCAATTTAGAAAAGAAAGCTAAGATCATTTTTAAGTTTCTAAACAAAGGACAATGCTGGATTCCATCGACTATCGAGTGCTGTATCACCTGATGCGCCAGGGACGGATGACCTGGGCAGATCTGGCCGGAGTGCTATCCCTGTCGTCCCCGGCCGCTGCGGATCGCGTGCGACGGCTGGAAGAGCGCGGCGTGATTACTGGTTATGCGGCAGCGATCGCCCCTGAGCTGATTGGGCTAGACCTGCTGGCGTTTATCTTCGTGACCCTGGAGCATCCTCGCCACTGTGAAATGTTTGTGGAGCGCATCCAGGCCATGGAGGACGTGCAGGAATGCCACCACCTAGCCGGAGAGGATGACTACATGCTGAAGGTACGCTGCCGCCACACCCGCCATCTTGAACAGGTGATTAGCCATCACATTAAAGGTATCCCCGGTGTTGTGCGCACCCGGACAGCGATCGCCCTTTCAACAATTAAAGAAACCACTCACCTTCCCTTAGATCTTGATGGAGGCACACCATGAGCGATGTCTTGCTGCGGGGCATGGTCATCGGGCTGGCGATCGCTGCCCCGGTAGGCCCCATCGGTCTTTTGTGCATCCGTCGCACCTTGGCGGCGGGGCGGTGGGCGGGGTTAGTATCGGGCATGGGAGCTGCGACCGCCGATGCAATCTATGGCTGTATTGCTGGATTTGGCCTAACGTTTATCTCACAGATGCTCATCGATCAAGCCATTTGGCTGCGATGGATCGGTGGTTTATTTCTCTGCTATCTCGGCATCAAAACCATGTTGACACCTGCTGCTAGCCAATCTGCCCCCGTGACCCATGCCGGTCTGGCGGGCATGTATGTCTCAACCCTGGCACTGACGATCACTAACCCCCTGACGATCTTGGCCTTTGTGGGCATTTTTGCTGGGTTGGGCATGGCCACGGCGGCTCAACCGGGGCTAGAAGCCGCTCAACTGGTGCTCGGTGTCTTCCTGGGATCGGCGATGTGGTGGTTGATTTTGAGTAGCGGTGCTAGTCTATTGCGAGGCCGACTGTCCCGACAGTTAACCTGGATTAACCGAATCTCGGGGAGCATTTTGGTGGTGTTTGGCGTAATTGCCCTGAATCTTTAAGCGGACACCTGTAAAACAGAGAGTCCGCTCCAGTCGTGTCGTAACTGATAGATAATCTTGCCTTGCGAATGACCCTCTCGCGCATAACGGTGACATGGTTTAGTTTAGGGCTGGCGATCGCCCTAGCTCTTTTCCTATGGGTGCAGGGTGGGGTTCCGGGCAACCCGAGGGCGATCGCCCAAGCCACAGAATCGGTGGAGAGTTTGCAGCAAGAGCAGCAACGCCTAGAGCAAGAGCGCCAACAGGTTCAAGAAGAACGCGATCGCTTAGAAAATCTAGAAGGGTCGGCAACTCAGCGCCTGGATGGCCTCCAGTCCACCCTGCGCGCTACTACAGAACAAATTCAGTACAACGAAGAGCAGCTCCAAATTGCCAACCAGCGCCTGAGCAGCCTAGTGGCGGCCTTGGCGGCAGCGGAGGATCAGTACCAAGAACAGCAGTTTGCCACGGTGGCACGGCTGCGCTACCTACAGCGCCAGCCTAGCCAACAGGGATGGGCGCTGCTGCTGCAAAGTGAAAATCTCAACGATTTCATGACTCGGCGACGGCAGTTGAAACTGGTCTATCAGTCTGACCGCATCATCCTCGGCGATCTCAAAGTCCATGCCGATGAAATTGATCGCCAGCGGCGTACCATTGCTCGCCAAAAAAATGAAATTGCTTTGCTCACCCAAGAATTAATGGCCCAGCGCTCACAAGTTGAAGCCCAAGCTCAAAATCAACAGGCTCTGATTAGTCGCCTCCGGGATGATCGAGAGGCCTTAGAGGAAGCCGAAGAGCAACTGTCCCGAGATTCTGCCAACATCGCGATCTTAATTCAGCAGCGGATGGCGGTTCCCTCAGGGCGCGGCCCGGTGGTTCGCGGTACCGGTCAGTTCAGCTATCCCAATGACGGTTTTATTACGAGTTCCTTTGGGTGGCGATCGCATCCCATCCTGGGCTACGAGCGATTCCATGCCGGTGTAGATTTTGGTGCCGATTATGGCAGCACCATCCGCGCCGCCGATAGTGGTGTCGTCATTTATGCCGATTGGTATGGCGGCTATGGTCTATCGGTGATTATTGACCATGGCGGCGGACTCACCACCCTCTATGCCCACTCCAGCGATCTCTACGTCTCGGAAGGGCAAAGCGTGCAGCGTGGACAAGCGATCGCTGCCATTGGCTCCACAGGACTCTCCACCGGCCCACACCTACATTTCGAGGTGCGGGTTAATGGTGAACCGGTGGATCCGATGCAATATCTCTAGTACCGCAAGACAGAAGAACGAAGACAGAAAAACGAAAAGGACTTCCAGGACACCCACGGTTTCCCGCCTCAGCAAATAGGCGGGTTACTTACGCCTCGGAGTACTAGGGCACTGTCCCATAACCTGAGATCCCATAGCAACGGCCCCCTACTGAACAGCAAGGGGCGGTCTAGATGATTCAGAGTAGCTCTGCGCTTAGGAAGCGAGGGCGACTTCCACCATCTGCTGCAATTCACCATTTTGGTAGAGTTCGATCAGGATGTCTGATCCGCCCACAAACTCTCCGTTGATGTAAACCTGGGGAATAGTCGGCCAGTTTGAAAATTCTTTGATGCCTTGACGAACCTCTTGGTCTGCTAGCACATCAACTGTGCTGAAGGGCACGCCCAAAGAATTGAGAATTTGCACGACATTGTTGGAAAATCCACATTGGGGCATGAGTTTATTGCCCTTCATGAAGACCACAATTTTGTCTTGGTTGACCAAAGAAGAAAGTCGATCGTTGATGTCTAAAGTCATAGCGTTCTAGGAATATGAGCCAATTGCTTCTATGGTACTCGTCTACCTATCCATCGTTGCGTTGGATTCACGAATAGTCAGGATTGATCTAATACAATACCCCCAGGGATCGGGAATCGCAGCAGCTATAAATCTGGCCTCTTCGGTTGCAGACTATGAACTAGTCCGACCCATAGCCACTGCTCAGCCCTATGCGGGCTGTTGTTCTGCCCACTGTTGAGGGGTGTAGGTTTTGAGGGCCAGAGCGTGAATGGCCTCTGAAGACATGGCCTGTTTCACCGCTCCATACACGAGCTGGTGTTGTTGAACTAACCCTTTGCCCTCAAAGGCAGACGATACGACAATGACCTGATAATGATCTCCGCCCCCCGTGAGGTCTTGCACCTGCACCTGAGCGTCAGACAATCCAGTTTTAATCATCACTTCAACTTGATCTGGGCTAACCACTGCACGACCTCTACTTATGTTCAAAACATCCGATACGCATCTGCTGTAAACCCAGTTTAACGGTTGGTCTGGGTTATACGTGGGTCTAGCAACTACAGATTGAATGCTGCAAAAGACGGGCTAAGTCGGTGGATTTCCATCAACCGTGTTACAGGGTGCTGTTAGGCAAAGCCGTAAGGCACCGTTTTGTAAGGTTTCAATGGGTTACGCTGTCGCTAACCCATCCTACTGCGGCTTGTTAGACGTACAAACCCATCCTTGAGATGGACGTAGCCTAGCGAGTCGTGGGGGAGATGGTGGTTGAGCCACCGGATTGATCGCGGGGGTAGGGAGAATTCACAAAGCCCAGCTCAAACAATTGCTGATAGGCCTGTTGTCCTAGCTGGCGGGTGGGCTGTTGGCTGCGGATAATCTGAATGAGTAGAGGAACTGCTAGCTCAGGTTGGTTTTGGGCTCGATGTACTAGGGCTAATTGATAGGTAGCCTGATCGCGCATTTGGGCGGTTTCTAGGGCCTGGGCTCTGAGGTCATCCGTGATGCGGGTATCGACCCCAGAAAAGCTGGAGGCAAGCTGTTGGTAGAAGTTGGAAAGTTGGTTAAAGACCTGCCGTGCTTCTTGGAGCCGACTTTGAGCGGTGGTGTAATCTTGGGAGGATACAGCGGTTTGGGCCTGCTGCATGAGGCGTTGTCCACCCGAAACACTCAAAATTGTTCCATCTTGAGCTAGGGGACGCAGGTCGTCAAATGCGTCTGATTGATCTGGAAAATCATCTAGCTCTTCTAAATCAGACGGCTCCTCAAGAGACTCATCCTCGACCGTGATGGATTGAGCATACCCACCTGTGGGGGCAAGTAAAAAAACGGCAAGAGCTGCCGATAGGATCACGCGACTCGCGTGCAAACGTGAGCGAACAAGTCTGAACATCATGGTGCAATTGAGTATGACTATGGGCAGTCTGAATGTGGATTTGATCTTCGCGTATCTTACCATTGCCACTCCCCTCTTGAGGGAGATGGCATGAATGAGGGGTTGGTTCCGATCGCTCCCCTTGGGCTACGGGTTAATACTTATGCAGGCAGCCTTATGCAGGCAGCATCTAGACGTAGAATCAATCGTAATCTTGTTACTCTACAGTAGACGTGCCCCTGTATCCTGACGACTCATGGTACTATCCCTCAAAAGGTTGCTCAAGGCAGCTTTCGGCGGTTGACGATGATGGGCGCAAGTGGCCGATGGCTAGACGATCGCGTCAGCAACTGTAACCTAGTCAAGATCTAAACGGCGATCGCAGATAGAATCTGGATGGTTCACTGAGTCCTTTGACGACGTCAGACGGAGCAGGTTCCGTTTGGGATCGAGTTGTCCATGGGCGTCTATGAACCTAGATGGTCAGTATCCTCACGGTTGAGGCTGCTCCATCGGCTTAAATCGCTCTTAATCATCCTTGTCAGGTAGGAGTTTGTGTATGACTGGTTTTGTAAATCAGCCGGATCGGTCGTCGGACAATCCCTTTGATCCCGCGCTACTGACCGATCATGAAGGTCTGATCTTGCAGCGAGGCGGGGAAGAATTAGTGCTACACAAGTCCAGCGATCGCTTCACCGTGCGGGCTATGGAGGGGCGATCGCTATCGGGGCTGTCTCGTCATCCAGCGGTGCAGATGATGCGGCCCATTACCGGCATGGATCTGACGGAAGTGCAGGTGGAGGCTAGTCAGCTTGAGTCGGTTATGGCCTTTGCCCGTAGTTCCGACGATGTGCGCTTTGCCAGCCATGTCTATGAAATGGATGGGGTGTCCCATACACCGGCCTACCTGAGTGATGAATTAACGGTTCAATTTGCGTCGGATGTCGATTTAACCAGCATTCAAGCGATCGCCACCAGAATGGGGCTACAGCTCGTAAAACCGATTGCCGGTGCGCCTCAAGCTTTCATTTTCCACGTCACCAAAGATGCCACGGCAAATCCGGTGAAGCTCGCCAATCGTCTGGCGGAACGGCCGGAGGTGCTCTCGGCGGAGCCCGACGTGATTGTGCGTACCCAGCCCCACTACCGTCCTCAGGTGTCCCACTATGGCAAGCAATGGTATCTCCAACATAGCGGCGGCGATCAACTCAAGGAGGGCATCCACCTCTCTATGGAAGCGGCTTGGGATATCACCCGAGGCGATCGCTCTGTGATCATTGCCATTGCGGATGATGGTTTTGACCTCAATCATCCAGACTTTCAGGGGAAGGGCAAGATGGTTGCACCTAGGGACATGCGTAGGCAGGATGCTGTGCCGATGCCGGAGGCGGATTTAGAAAGCCATGGTACGGCGGTGGCTGGGTTGGCGATCGCTGAAGAAAATGGTGCAGGGATTGTGGGGGTTGCGCCGGGCTGTGCCTTCATGCCGATTCGTACCTCCTCGTTCCTCAACGATCGCTCCATCGAAGAGCTGTTTGACTGGGCAACGGAACAGGGCGCTGCCGTGCTGTCTTGTAGCTGGGGGGCAACAGCGGTGCATTATCCCCTTTCCATCCGGCAGCGGGCCGCCATCAATCGCGCTGCTACCGAAGGACGCAATGGTAAGGGTTGTGTGGTGGTCTTTGCTGCTGGCAACACCAATCGGCCGATCAGCGGTACGATCAACGAACTGGGCTGGCCCAGCAATGTGTTGCGCGGCCCCACCGAGTGGCTAAATGGCTTTGCCGTCCATCCCGATGTGATCACCGTTTCCGCCTGCACCAGCCTGGGAGAGAAAGCTGCCTATAGTAACTGGGGCAATAACATTTCCGTCTGTGCGCCGAGTAACAACGTTGCCCCCGATGTCTTTCTGCCCGAAATCGGCTATGTCGTTGCGCCACCGCCCATTCAAAAGGTGCTGCAGGGCAAGGGTATGGTGACCAGCGATCGCCTTGGCAGCAAGGGTTATACCCCTGGCGACTATACCGAATCCTTTGGGGGCACATCGGCAGCTTGCCCCTTAGTGGCGGGTGTTGCGGCCCTGATGCTGTCGGCTAATCCTGACCTCACGGCTAAAGACGTGAAGCAACTGCTGCAAACCACGGCAGACAAAATTCAAGATTCCCAGCCCGATCCGCAGTTTGGGGAAAGCTACGGCACCTACGATGCCAATGGGCATTCTCGCTGGTTTGGCTACGGTAAGGTGAATGCCCACCGGGCAGTTCAAGCTGCGCAGCAACGGCGGCGATCGCCTGCCAGCATTCGGCAACGCCTGCGTCAGTCCTCCACGGGCTTGGCCGATATCCCGGACAACATGCCCTTGGGGATGACGAGCGCCCTGCGCATTGATTCGGGCAATCCTATTCAAGATATCCAGATCTCCCTCGACATTCAGCATAGCTACCTGGGGGATTTGGAAATCAGCTTAGAGTCACCCATGGGGCTGCGCCTACTGCTGCAAGGGCGCACGTTGGGCAATCAAACCCGGCTGAACCAACGCTACAATCTGGACAATACCCCAGCCCTACGCCAACTGCTGCATCAAACAGCGGCCGGGGTTTGGAAGCTCACGATTGTGGACTGTGCGCCTGAACATACGGGCTGGCTGAATCGTTGGGAACTAGAAATTGGCGTATAAGTGAGAGGACGTCACGATTGGCAAGCATTTCGACGTTGGTCAATGCTCCAATTCTTCTAAGAAGAGGGTTGAGCGGAGTCGAAACCCGGCACAAGCCTCCAATCCTTCTAAGAAGAGGGTTGAGCGGAGCCGAAACCCGGCAACGTAGCTTCATTTCATGGAGTCCACCTATTAGGGCAAACGCATACTCAAGCAGCAGAGAGAATATGTGCCAGGTAATCATCATCCCATCCAGCTTTGAGGCGTTTGGCCTTAATCCCGACTTTAGCAGAGGTATCCTGACGCAATAGGTTGAGAGCAATATGTCGGATCAAGGCCAGATTTTCGGGTGCATGGTCTTTACGAATCCGAGAGGCATCTTCATCGAAAGCGACATCAAGCACCCAGTGGAGTTGGTTTTCAATCCCCCAATGGCTGCGAACCGACTGAGCAAAGCGTTCAACATTGCCCTTAAAACTGACCAGATAGTAACGCTGCTCCAGGGTTGGTGCTTGCCCAGGCAGTCGTCGTTCTGCTTCCACCAAGCCCACCTGCTTGAGTCCTGTCCAGAGGTGGGCATCCATCAAGTGCTCCACCTCACCGAGTAACCAGTGTCGGCGTATCTCAATGCGCCCATGTCCACCATCAAGGGTCTGATGAAACTCATGGGGAATATCCTTGAACTCAATCTGGCGCACCCACTCAAACAGTTGCTGCACATCCTGGTGCAGGTTGCCCTGATTGCCCTTAAGGCTCAAGACATAGTCGCCACCGCCTTCGATAATCTGCCGGGCAATGGTCTTTTGTGCCCCCATTG
>RECH01000003.1 GCA_007694125.1 Leptolyngbya sp. DLM2.Bin15 | reverse complement strand
CGATCGCTCTCTGGGTTGGGCATAGATAAACTACACCGCAATGAGCTTTTCACGGCTGATGCTTTGTAGAATACTAATTTGTCCGATACGCTGAAACTCCTTGCTGCTCTTATCTGCCAAGTGAAGTACCCAAGGTAATCGACAAGACTGAAACCCACTAGCCGGATGCAACTGCGTTAGGTGATAAGTCTGTAACGCCAGCACCTCCAAAGATGTACTGCCATAGTCATGCACCACTCTCAGGGGCTTTGCGCTGCCGAGGTTGCGACTGGTAGCCTGGCTACTAGTCAGCAGAAAGGATTGCTCCCTTGGGTTAAATACAACGCTGCCCTTACTCGCATCACAATATTGGGGTTCACCGTCCTGCCCATCCCGCCCCATACGGCCAGCACCGCTTTTCCGAACGCCCACCACATCAACAGCGATCGCTTTTTCCTCCAACGCTCTGATCGTTTGCTGAAACTCACCCTCCTGCACTAGCCCATCCCGCATCAGCAGAATCTTGTTAGGATAACGGTTGCAGACCTTGTAAAACTTGAGAATCAGCTTCGACACCGTTTGCCACACCGCTTGCCCCGAAAACGTTTCCCCCCTCTGGACATCCGGCAATTCCCAGCCCAGGCTTTGTCCATCGGCCAAAACAGCAAACGCAGACGTGCCGTAGTACAGCTCTCGGTTGGTGCCGGTATCAAAGCCAATGATCAGATCAGCCGCGTCGGGATGGTCGATTGGCTCCAAGCGCACCGGCTGCCAACCAGCCTTACACAATAATCCCAGCACCACATTCAATGCCTTGTACTTATCTGCTTTGGGTTTTGGCACTATAAACTGTGTGGCAATGCCCGCCTGAAGCGCCTGCACTCGGATTTTTTGCTTCGACGCCTGAGTCGCCCAAGGCATGACGACCAATACTGTTTTGATGCCCTCATCTGACCAATGCTGCCAAAATATTTGCTGGTCTAGATCCCCCTGCGGCATGTCTTGCAGGGTGCGGTAGGAGTCGATCTGCATGGCGCAGCGACTAGTGCGCGCGATATCTTCTAAGCATTTTCTTACTTCAACAGGATATTGAGGGCTCTCATTATACAGATTCAGGCACCCAAACATTGTCTCACCGGTCTTGAAGCATCCCTTAGAACGGACACCGCTGGTTTTAGTCACCGACTGATTGTTTCCTGCTAATAGCTTGGCGGGCGGCAACACATATCCATCGGCCCTGAAAGGCTGGGCCGGAGTTGATACGTTATAGACTCGTTCGAGGATCCAGGTTGCTGTTTTCGTTGCATCACTGAGGCGATCGCTCAACTTCTTTCGGATACAGCGAAAAACCGTTTGGATATCCTGTTTCTCCTGAGGATCCGAGACAGAACTCTCGATCTTGGCCAACATTTCCATGGTCACGCTGGGCGATAGCCGCTGAGACAAATGGGCCACCGGCTGGGCCCGCCACTGATTGACGCGTTTCACATACACCACCCGAGAGTTGTTGACCTCATCCTCGGTGGCTCCCTGTTGGCGGTGGTAGTCTGCCAGACTGATGCCCAACCCTTCAATCATCACCTGATCCGGCCGTTCTGGGGATACATCCTGATACTGCCAGCTAAGGTATTGATTCTTGGATCGATAGCGATTGCGCACATATCGAATAGGCGCATCCGGATAGTTCTCTAACCACTGGTGCAGCGTCCAGGGGGTATGGAAATGATGCTGTGTGTCGATGTCGAGATAGAGGTTACCGTCTAGGTCGATGGCAACATCGATGCGCCGCCCCCGATGCACTTCCCATCCAGTTCCAACCTTCTCTATGCCTGCATCACCGGATATCCACCAGTTCAGCCCCCCTTCGGAAGCCCGTTCCACGGTGGCAGCACGGGTGATCTGCCTGAGTTTGTGCTCCAACAACTTACGTTCGAAGGTTTCTAGGGCTTTTCGTTCGGCAGCATGGTCACAACTTAGGACTCTTTCCCCCATGTCCGTCAGGTGCCAATCCTGTGATTGCAGTCGATCTGGGCTGATGCGCTCTCGCGTAATGATGCCACTGCCCAGCCTCACCGCTGTGACTCCAAGGCTGTAGCAAATCCTCGAAATCGCCCGTTGCTCATCGCCAGATTCAGGCGGCTGCTGAAAGCTGCACCGATACTCAACCACCCTCAGATCTGCTTCTGTGAGCTGTTTTACCCAAAAACGGTTCAAGACAATCGACGCTGGCTCAAAGTCTAGGATTGAAGTCATGTCCCTGAATGAATAATTTATTACTAAAGCGATCGCTATCAGAACATTGCTTAGTTGGCTTAGGCTTTAAGCAGAACAGCACCTTATGGATAAACAAAGTTGCTCGCAATCCACCCTCTGCTGCCATCTGGTAACTCAACAAAACGCCACTGACCGTCTTGGCTGAGGTCATAAGCCACAACATCAGTACCATGATTAACTCTTCCAACCGTATTTTCACCATAAGCAGGCTCAGAACGGAGATTAGCTGATTGTCCCTCAGACATTAGAACTTGAGACGGAACACCTTCTACAGTAGGCTCAAAATGTACGCGAGGTGATTGAATGGCAAGCACGAGCACTAAAAGTAGACCAATTAACACAATCCATA
>RECH01000177.1 GCA_007694125.1 Leptolyngbya sp. DLM2.Bin15 | reverse complement strand
CCTGGAACAGAGCAGAAAAAGAAGAAGGCAATGGAGTGGCTAGCTTCTCTTGCTGTGGTAGGAGAACCGAGAGAATGAAAGCAGTTGCAATTGTTGATACATCTATATTCTGCAATGTTCTCAATATTCCTCATATGAATAGTGAGCGAACTCAGGTAATGCAAGAGTTGAAAAAATTACTTGAGGAAAGTACTAATCTTCTTTTACCTATGGCTGCCATCTATGAAACAGGGAATCATATTGCTCAACTTAGTGATGGTAGAAACCGGCGTCAATTTGCTGAAGCTTTCATCGAGCAAGTCAAGAAAGCGATAAAAGGGGAAGCACCTTGGCAAGTTATGCAACTGCCAGATATGGAAGAGGTTGGAGAATGGCTAAGCAGCTTTCCTGAATCAGCAATGCGTGGGACAGGCATTGCTGACATGTCAATAATAAAGGAATGGGAAAAAATGATTAGAATAGCACCTAATCGCCGTATTTTTATATGGTCTTTAGATAGTGATCTTCAAGGATACGATCATCAAATTTCTTTCTAAATTATTCTTCATGACTCTTAAGGTTGTCTGCCAAGGAAATGACAAAATAATCTTTTATCGTCTTCCAAAATCTGATAGTCGCAATAACCAGCAAAGGACTAAGAAAAGCTAAAAACAAGAGTCCACTATAATCAATCCTTGGGGTTGCAAGTGCGATCGCTCCTCTCGTAAAACGCATTGCATTCAGCAAACGCGCCACGTTTAGCTACCGGAGTTTTCCTCGAAGCGATCGCCCTTGATGGGACTCGGGAATCAGTGATCTGTCAATATTTAGCAAACGATATCTTAATATATTGCCTAGTGCGATCGCATCTCTCGTAGAGTGCGTTGCATTAAGGGCAGAGCTGGTTCGTCCAAGTTGGGGGCGTGCTGCGGCGGCAGTAGCGCTGCTCTCCTACCCAAATCAGGTTCTTTTGGTCGTTATCGAAAAACTCAAATTCTAGGCGATAGCGCAGACCACCAATGGAGTCATCCGCTGCGCCAAAGTTGGTAAGCAGCAGCACCTGGTAGGTGTCATAGGTAGCAATTAATTCGATTTCTGTAGCCTGTTCCCCCTCTCCAAGCTCGGTACGGCCAAACGTTTCAAAGGCAAGGGCTTCGGCGTTGGGGTGAATCACGGGCAGTTCAGGAAACAGGGTTGCCAAGGGAATTTCGTCATACTGACGGCGGGCAGCTTCCTGCTCTGCAGTCAAGCCAGTGGCAGCCTCAGCATCAGACCCAGGATACCCCGACCATAGGGCTAGGCGCTGGTCAACGGAGATTGCGCCGCCTTCTAGGCAGTGCCCTTGAAAGCAGGCGTCTCCTGTGGGCAAGCTGTAGGGCCGGTTCTGGGCATAGCCTTCACAGTTTGCGGCATACATGGCGTTGGTGGTGCAGGCATAGTAGTAGGTCAGCAGATCACCTTGGGCAATCAGGGCATCGAGGGTTGCGTAGTCAACCTCGGCGCTATCTAGCCAGGGCAGGTCATCTCCAGGCAGGGGCGTCAGGGGCTGCCCGGTGGCGGAGACGGCCTCATAGGCTAGGTCATTGCGCAGAATGTAAAGCGGATTGCTCAGCGCCATGCTGGCTTTGAAGATGCAGCCTTGCTCAAATCCAGGGGGCATCTGTAAGTAGGTGACGGCTGGATTGCCTGATACCTCAGCTTCGTAGTCCTGAAAGTCTGACCAAGTGGGGCAGTTTGGGCTGGCATCTACGAGGCTAGACTCATCTGCGGGTGTTGTGACGGTGTCGCTGGGGGTAGACTCTGAATTGGGAACGCTGACAGCTACGTCTGGGGAACTGCTACAGGCGGCGATCGCTCCTGTGAGGACGGCGATCGCAACGTTCCGGTAGAACTGAACTGTCATGACATTCCTCTCCCCCGACTGGGATTGTTGGGTGAATAGTGCTGATTTAGGCCGTTGGCCGTAACTAACTACGCGAGTTTATCTAGGAATTCCGCAAAGAAATCAGAACGTATGCGGATTTAAGGTTCAGCTTTGCTGTGACTGGGAGAGCGATCGCCTTTGCTATGTCACAGAGCATCGCCCCCCTGTCACGCTAGGTTGTGTAAGAGGGGGCGATCGCCTTTAAACCTGAACACAGTAAAGAAGAGACCCACTCCCGGTCAATGGCGTTGCTAGACGTTGGAAATTATTAGAAAGGTGGATGGCGGTGAATTGACGCTAACAGTTCTCTGAGATTCATCACTCCCAATCGATTCAGGTCTAATCGCTTAATTGTGGCTCGTCCAATGGGGGTTGTGCCGATCATGCGAGTGAAGTCTTGGCTCCAGACAAAGTGATTATTCCATTGTTGCTGACGGGGATGATACAGAGGTACGATGTTGCCTGTCACTGGGTCGATAGCTTCTGTATGGGTGTATTTTCGATTGTTACAGCCTTGACAAGACAATGCGAGATTTTCTAACCTGTTTGTGCCACCCTTGGCAATAGGAATAATGTGCTCGATTGAGAAGGGATCGGGAGAGAAATCGGCTTGACTCAGGCAATATTCACAACATCTTCGGGCGCGCTGAGTGATAAATTGCTTTTCTGCCGTTGTAAGGGAAAACCTAGCCATCGATGTCTGG
>RECH01000326.1 GCA_007694125.1 Leptolyngbya sp. DLM2.Bin15 | reverse complement strand
CCGTCACCCCAACGCGAATGCCCCCTCCCCCTGACGAATCTCCCGCACCGTTGGTCATGGAATCCGTCACATCAGCGGTGGGCTGGCAGGCGGATAAGACCGTCAGCGAAAGGGCAAACCCAGCCCCAAGTCCTGAGGCAAACTTAATAAAACGACGGCGGCCCATAGCCGCCTGAATCCGTGGCAACGGAAGCATGGCTGGAAACTCCTCAATCTTGAATGGCGGATCGTCGAGGCGATCGCCCCAGAACGGCAAATGCACAGACGTGATAGGCTCACCAGATCACCAAGGATCCGATTGACCTAAGTCTGCATACAAAATACTGAATACTGTATACAGAAAAATGCAAGACCATGAGCATTGAACTCAGGTGCAAGCCGAAATCGAGACTTCGGCTCTCAATCATTACCTAGACGGCAACTCGTTGAGGTTTTTGACACAGTATTAAATTGTCTGTATCTAGAGTATTGAATTCTCAGTCGTCTTTTGTATGGGTTGATACACCCTCACCGGTCTGTCGAGAAGCCTTAACATTTCGTTGTAGGTTGATCTCTGCAGGTTGAGACCTGTGGAGGGCGGGGAAGACGATTGAGCCATGGGTTAGGCATCAGAACCAGAGATTAGGAGAGAGACCAGAACCGGGCCTCGCCTAAACCCGCGATCGCCCCACCTGTTGCAAAATGGTCATCGGATCTAGCTCCTTCACCCGCTGGAGCTGGTCATGGTCTCGGGCCAGGAGCGCCCCGGTAAATCCGAGGGAGTTCACCGGCACGCCTTGGTAGCTCGACTGCGATCGCGGCACCATCAGCATCCACTGACGCGTCACGATCAGGTTGTAGGGGGGAGACTGGGGCGGCAGAGGCATCGACGGATCCAGCAGTCCTAAGGCTTGGGCCAAGGCCAGGTAGCGATCGCTGAGGTAGGGGCCGCCGTGGCGATCGCTGGTATCCATCCCATCCAAGCGGGCAATGCCATGGGCAAAGGGCAGATCCGCCGTCACAATCGGGTCGGCACTGGCCGCCAAGGCCCGCTGCACCACCGGCGCAATCGGACAAGACTCAATCTCCTCGTCCATCGGTAGGGAAATCAGTTGCAAGTGCTTGTGGGGTTGACTTGCGCCCGCTGGCTCCCCCGCATTGTAGAATCCCAATCCATCTATTTCCGCCAAACAGCGCCAGAGCGCGTCGAAATCTGACGATGTCAGCCAGGTATCTTGGGCTTCAAAATGGCGGGTGATGATCAACAGATGGTGATCCACCACATTGAACTTGTTGAGCAGACAGACATGGTGTTCAGACAAGCCCCCCACACAAAGGTTGTCATCGTAGGGCAGGAAGGGGTTCACCGGCTTTCCGGGTTTAGCCAATTGCTGGCGCAAATCCGCATCTTTGCGGATCAGGTTGGTCACCACCCGCACCAAAAACCGCACCCCGCCCGACTCCACCCATTCATAGGATGTGGGAATTGACTGCAGTGCGCCGCAGGCTAGAGCGTGCTGGGTTTGCGATCGCACCCGCCCCCAGAGGTCTCCGGGCTGGAGATCTACAGGATTTAAGGAAGAAGGTTGCATCATAGGGGAATCTGAATCACAAAGGTGGTGCCTTGACCAGGCGTAGAGGTGAGGGTGAGCTGACCGCCATGCTGTTCTTCGACAATTTGCCGACTGATAGACAGCCCTAGTCCAGTACCGCGTCCAGCATCTTTGGTGGTAAAGAAAGGTTCAAACAGCCGCGTTTGTAGACTTGCATCAATCCCTGGGCCATTGTCCACCAAACGGATCACGGCTTGGGAGGCGATCGCTTCCGTTTGAATGGTAATGCAATTGGGCTCCGCTTCGATCTCACCATAGGAGCGATCGCGGTTGTGGTCTTCAAAGGCATCAATGGCATTGGCCAGTAGGTTCATAAACACCTGGTTGAGCTGTCCGGCAAAACAGTTGACCTCTGGCAGATCCCCGTAGTGTTTAAAAACCTGAATGGCAGGACGGGAGGCCTTAGCCTTGAGGCGATGCTGCAAAATCAACAGCGTGCTGTCGATGCCATCATGAATATTAGCAGGCTGCTTCTCCTTGGTGTCCATGCGCGAAAAGGTGCGCAGAGACGACATGATATCGCGAATGCGCTGAATGCCCACTTTCATCGACGACAGCAGCTTGGGCAAATCTTCCAGCAGGTAGTCGAGGTCAACATCATCCATGCGTTCTGCAATGGCCGTTGGCGGATGGGGCAGATGCTGCTGGTAGAGCGCGAGCAGTCCCATCAAGTCTTGGGTATATTCCTCGGCGTAGGTGAGGTTACCGCCAATGAAGCCAACGGGATTGTTCACCTCATGGGCGACCCCGGCCACCAGTTGCCCCAAACTTGAGATTTTTTCGGTTTGAATCAGTTGCGACTGGGTTTGCTTCAGCCGTTCTAGGGAGTAGGTAAGCTGCTTAGCCCGTTCCCGCTCCCGCTGCTCTGATTTGCGCAGAGCCTCGTTTTTAATTTTCAGCTCTAGGGAGTTATTTTCAAGCTGGCGAGAATGGGCCTGGAGGTTGGCATAGAGCTGAGCATTTTCAATCGAGATCGCCAACTGGGCCATCAACACCTCTAGCAGTTCCGTGCGATCGCGGGTGAAGGCCCCTGCCGTCAGCTTATGTTCTAAATACAACACGCTCACCAACTGCTCTTGCTTGACAATTGGGAAACAAAGAATCGATCGGGGTTTATCCGTCACCAAATACTGATCGGCGAAAAAGGTAGATATATCACAGGCATCATCCAAAATCAGACTTTCGTGGGTATTGGCCACATAGTTAATAATCGACACCGGCAGCGATCGCTGACTCATGGGTTGGGGAACGCGATCGCCCGTCTCGATGGGCTGATCAACCGTCCGATCAGATTGAATCATCCACTCCTCATTCTGGCGCATGAGAAATACACCGCGCTGGGCCCCAGCATTTTCGATGGTGATTTGCAGAAAGGTATCCAGCAGATGATCTAAGACAATCTCCCGAGAAATTGCCTGGGACGCCTTGATCACCGTCGCCATATCCAGCAGATGGGTATGGCGATGGGTGGAGGCGGTGGTGGAGGTAGTAGTCGATAGGGTAATCGACCGACTTTCCTCGTTGCGCAGCAGCACAGGGTTGAGGATTTGGGCGTATTGCTGCTCCATATGGCGGACTTTGGCGATCGCCCCCCAGCGCACATAGCTATAGTAGGCATCGGTTAGATAAGCTTGGCCAATTCGGTTTTTGCCAATGGATAGATAGAACATGGCGGCCCGCTCACAGGCGATCGCCGCTTCATGTAGGTACCCATAGTGAATGGCCGTTTCAATGGCGCGGTCATACCCATCCATCGCCGTCAGCACATCCCCTTGAAGCTGAGCTAACTCCGCCGTAATCAACTCTGCCCGATGTTGGTAATTGGCCGGTACCGCCTCTGCCCAACGCTGGATGGTAGGCTGCTGGGCCAGCGCCTGCTGAAACAGGGTCTGGGGAATAGCCTCATGGGTTTGCTGACTGCGCCCCAAAAAGGCCAACACTTGGTAAAAACGATAGGCACCAGACAGGGCCAGCCCCACGCCGCTATTGAAATAGGGTTCCGCCTGGGTAGCCGCCGCCACTGCGCCGCAATAGTCCCCAAAGATACAGGCCAAGATCAGCTTGACGGTATAGATCAGAAATAACGCTTGGTGATAATGAGTTGCCTCTAGGCGAGGAATCAGCTGCTCTTCATCAATGCAGTCTCCTGTGAGCACCGTCGGATCTAGGCTAGGCGTTTGGAGGTTCAGCGTGAGTTGATACACAATTTGGGTGTAGTGCAGTTGCAGCTCTTGCTTAAGCGATTCCAGCAAATCGATATGCCGCTGCTGAGCCTTAGCCACGCGATCGAGCGGTTCGCCCACCAAAAAGAGGTGCGTGCAGTAGTTCATCGCCGCATAGCTGGTATAGCTGATATCACCCGCCTCTTGTCCCACGCGGATCGTATGCAGCAGGGGGCTCAGGGTCGCCCGCAGAGGTTCCTGCCAATGGCGGATGAAGGTTTCAAAAATCTGATAGGTGCTGCAGCGAAACGGCTCGGCATCAAAGCGTTCTAGTAAATGTAGGGCAATTTGTCCCGATTGATAGCCCACCTCCGGCATTTGCAGCAGGCTACACATCAGCCAGCCATAGGCGGCATAGGCAAAGGAGGCCTGGGCACAGTGGCCATGCTCTAGGCAAAGCTGCACCTGGGCCAAGATCAACCGGTAAAACGTGGGCGGATCGGTTTGGTAGGCCGGGGAGGAGACAATCCGCATGATGGCCAGGGCCGCCTGATGCCTTGGATCCGTCAGGATGGGAATGGCATCCAGGTGATCGAGATCAGGGAGCACCAAGGATTTGGCCAGCGCCTCACAGTCTTCCATACTGCTCACCGGCGGCAGTTCCCCATAGAGCATCTCTAGGGCTGCCAAACCCGCCGCGATCGCCCCCTGCAATTGCGACTGGGCCATGTGAACCTGAATTTTTAGCTCGTAGGCCTTCACCTGATCCAACCCCGGCTGGGCCCATTGTTCAATCTCGGACACCAAGAGCTGCGATCGCCCATAGTCGGTCGTCAAATAGGCCGCCTCCGCCGCCTCTAGATGCAGCGCTAGGGTTAGATCATAGGCCTGATGCCAGGGCTGATCCGGCAGCAACTCTAGGGACATCTCAAAGTGGTGCAGCGCTGATTGATAGGCCGCCGACGCCTTGGCTTTCTGCCCGGCCTGGCGGTTGAGGTCAATCAAGTGCTGCCGTTCATCCCCATCGGTCATCAGCGATCGCCCTAGGTTTAGCGCATTCACCGCATCAAACAAAACATCGTCTACCTGATCTGCCGGTGTATGTTTGAGCAACAGCCGTCCCACCTTCAGGTGAGTCTTCATCTTTTGGTCATCGGGAATCAGCGCATAGGCCGCCTGCTGCACCCGGTCATGGAGGAAGCGATAGGCGATCGCCTCATCCACAGGCAGATGGTCATCATCCCCATGCATCCCAGGGTAGGACTGCTGAGTCATCGGCACCAACAGCCCAGCCTGCACCGCCGCCCACACCCGTTCAGAAACCACCGCTGGCCGCTGATCATGCACCCGCACCAGCGTTTTCAGGTCAAATCGATTACCCACGCAGGCCGCAAGCTGTAGGGTCGTTTGCACCGGCACCGGCAATCGCTGAATCGCCGCCACCATGAACTCCACCACATTTTCAGTGATGTCTAGGGCTTGAATCTGAGACAGATCCCACTGCCAGGCCTTGGTGGAGCGATCGAAGGTGAGCAGATGATCGTGGTAGAGCGACTTGAGCAGTTGATTGAGGAAAAAGGGATTGCCCTGGGTTTTCTCAAACAGTAGATGACTCAAAGGTTCCACCAAGGAGCGATCGCAGTGCAGGGTGTCTGCGACGAGTTGGGTCACCTGGTTGGGCAACAGGTTATCCAGCACCAGGGTGATGACCGTTGCATCTAGATGGAGCAACTGTTCTACCATCTCCATCAGCGGATGGGTCGAACTCACCTCATTGTTGCGATAGGCCCCCACCAACAGCACATGGCGGTAGTGGGCATTGCTGATCAGAGCATCAATGAGATTGAGGGATGCCGAATCTGCCCATTGCAGGTCATCCAGAAAGATCACCAAGGGATGCTTCGCCGTAGCAAACACCTGAATGAACGACTGCAAGACTCGATTAAAGCGATTCTGGGCCTCCGAGGAGGGTAGCTCTGGAACAGCAGGCTGGGGGCCCAAGAGCACTTCCAGCTCTGGCAATAAACTCGTGAGCAACTCGCCACTACTGCCTAAGGCATGGCGCAAAGCCGTCGTCCAGTCCTGCAGGCGACTGTTACTTTCCGCCATGATTTGGCGCATCAGCTCTCGAAAGGCTTGCACAAAGGCAGAATAGGGCGTATCGCGTTTAAATTGATCGAACTTGCCACTGGTAAAGTAGCTATGCTGATGCACCACCGGGCGATGGATTTCCCGCACCAAGGCCGATTTACCAATGCCCGAATAGCCGCCGACCAGCACTAGTTCCGTCCGTCCTTGGCAAACCCGCCGAAAGGCCTTGAGCAAGGTTTCCAACTCGACTTCTCGGCCGTAGAGCTTCTCTGGAATCTGCAAGGAGTCCCAATAATCTCCCTGACCGAGGGGAAAGGGGGCGATCGCTTGCTGCTCTTGCCATTGCTCTTGGCAGCGTTCTAGATCAGCCTTGAGCCCATAGGCGCTCTGGTAGCGATCTTCTGCATCTTTTTCCAGCAGCTTCATCACCATCTGGGAGAGCCCCTGGGGCACCTCAGGACGCTGGATATGGGGAGCCACCGGCAGTTTAGCAATGTGGCAATGCACCAGCTCCATCGGGTCATTGCTGGTAAATGGCAGATGCCCCACCAATAATTCGTAGAGGGTTACGCCGAAGGAATAGAAATCGGTGCGATGATCCAGGGTGCGATTCATGCGCCCCGTCTGCTCCGGAGACATGTAGCCCAGGGTGCCCTCCAGGGTGCCCACCATGCCCGATGGCGCTAGGTCAGGCAGTAGACGCATGGCAATACTGAAGTCTGTCAGCTTGGTTTGCCGGGTCTGGGGATTGTGGATAATATTGGCCGGCTTAATGTCTTTATGGATGATGCCTTGAGCGTGAAGCTGGGCAAGGGTATCCGCCAACTGAATGGCCAT
This sequence comes from Leptolyngbya sp. DLM2.Bin15, assembly GCA_007694125.1. Classification (GTDB taxonomy): domain Bacteria; phylum Cyanobacteriota; class Cyanobacteriia; order RECH01; family RECH01; genus RECH01. The sequence goes on along the minus strand of RECH01000326.1, from coordinate 6,374 downwards.
GGTCAGCAGATCATCCAAGGCCATGGGCCAGCCAGCAGCCACCGGATGGAGCGATCGCCCGCCAAAATCTTCGAGCACCAGCGCCAAACGATTGCCACATTCCAGCAAATCATAGGACTTCACCACCCCATCTAGGGACAGTTGTTGGGTGATGCCATATTCGTAGCGAAACCGAGAAATTTCCCGCAGGGATGGATATTCTGGCTTCAAAAGCTTCACCACCACCGGCAGGGTATCGCGATCGCGAAGCGCCCGATAGACCACTGTTCTATCGGTTTCATGCAGCGTGTCCGTCAGGACATAGCCTTGCAGTTGATGTGCGGCTTTTCCCATGCGCCTACCCTTGCGTTTGGATGCTCAATAGGACGAATCATTAGATATCGTTCCATGTGGGGACAGCCCCATTCACCCTATGTATCCTTCCCCCTTAGGTGTCTGTTGGATCAACAACTGTCCCATGGCTGGCGGGCTTTGTACCGCCGATCGCTCATGGACTTGTCCTAGGTTGGCTTAGGTTGAATAGATCTTAGATCATTCAGCAGACGGGTGATGACATGCTGAGCGATCGCAGGCAATGGATTATGGTGCTCCACTTGCCCTGAATGCGTCAAGTCTGATGACTCCCCTCACTGGGTGTGCAGCTTAATGGGATTGAACGATCTAGCCAAGGCGTGACTGATCACCTGTGAGCAGGGTGTCCATCTTGCCCCATGGTACATCGTGTGATTCACTCCGTTTAGTTTGCCCAAACCCAGCACGAACTACACAATCTCTGCTGGACTTTTGCTAGCCTGCCCATGGCCAAGGGCGATCGCCCTTGGTTTATCACTCTTTCAGCCCTGTAGTCGCAATTCCCTGAATAAACTGACGCTGGCCGATCAGAAAAATTAGGACAACCGGCAAAGTGGCGATCGCCACCGCCGCCATCAACAACGACCAGCTACTGGTGAACTGCTCCTGAAAGTCTGCTAGGGCCAGCTGAACGGTGCGCAGTTCTGGACGAGTGGTAAACACCAGCGGCTTGAATAGATCATTCCATTCGCCAATGAAGGTGAGTAGAACTAGGGTCACTACCGCCGGTCGGGCCAAGGGAAACACCACCCGCCACAGCACCTGCCAGCGCGTCGCCCCGTCCAGCATCGCAGCTTCTTCCAAATCCACCGGCAGAGACTGAAAGCATTGCCGCATCCAAAAAATACCAAATCCACTGGCTGCCGTTGGCAAGATCAGCGCCGCGTAGGTATTGATCAAATGCCCCCAGGTGAGCACCATGAAGACCGGAATCACCAAGAGCTGGAAGGGAATCACCAGGGTTGCCACGATCGCCAACAGCAACAGCCGGCGACCACGAAACTGGAAACGAGCGATCGCATAGCCTGCCAAGGTAGACGTCAACACCTGCAGCAGGGTGACCGCCAAGGCCACCAGGGTTGAATTGGCAAAACTCAGCAGAAAGTGTCCCTGCTGCCAGGCCACCCGATAGGATACCCATGACCACGATCGCCCAGCGAAGGACACCGAATCTGCCCCATCCCCCTGGAGTGAGATGAGCACCATCACGCCTAGGGGAGCCAGCACCAGCAGCGCGCCCAGGCAGAGACCCACCACCGTCAGCCAAGCGATCGCCCTCGACGGCAGCCATCGGCCCAAGCAGGGTATCTCCATCCCACCCTTAGCATCACCACTCGTCTGGCACAACTCTTGCGGCATACGTCTCCTAGATCTGGTTGCCTGACACAACTCGAAGACCCTCACCCCAAACCCCTCGCCCAGGACGGGCGAGGGGCTTTGAAAACGCCTACAACCCCTTGGGAAAGAAGGGCTGGGGGATGAGGGAAAAAGATGGGTCAGCCAATCAGGACTCTAACACAGCCGGCTCGATGAGGTGATGGCTCCAGAAGACGCGATTGAGATAGCCATGGTTGGAACATCCAAGACGGTGCGTTACGGCTGCGCCTAACAGCACGCTACCGAGGAAATGCTGGGAGTGCCGCATCGAGACGAACGGCGATCCTGAAACCTGTGACCTTATCGAGTAGAGTGAAGCGATCGCGGGAGCCAGTCCCTAGTCCAAAATAGCTGAATCAACCCCAGGTCAACCCTTGAGCAGGATTGGTGTGGACATCATACCGTCGATGCATCGAGTCAATCGCTAGACTAGTAGAAAGAACCCCATCACCATTCCTTGAAGAACCATCGTTTAATCACCGTATTCAGGTGACCTTGCCTCTAGTTATGATGCTCTGGAATCCCTCCATGGAATCCCTCTATGGATGGGCTAGAACAGAACCAATACCCAGCGCAAAACCATCGATTTTGCTGATTTAGTCAGCACTATTGATAAATATCCAACTTTGTTTTGTGCAAAAAAGATGCAATATTCCTATGGGTGAACCTGAATGCTTGTAAATCTTCCCCGAAACCTATTAGGGTGTAGGTTAAGGGAGGCCTAACCCAGCCCTCTGACTATATATGAACAACCTGAGCGTACTGACCACTACCCTGACGCTTGTGTGGATCAAAGGCACCGTTTTGATTGAGGAGACGCAACGTTATGCCGCAGCTTGAGCTTAGCCCAGAACTTGATTTTCAGAGTGAAACCTATAAAGATGCGTACAGCCGCATCAATGCGATCGTCATTGAAGGAGAGCAAGAGGCATACGAGAACTACCAGCAACTTGCTGGCATGATGGCCGACAGCAAAGATGAGTTGCTGAAGCTCGCCAAAATGGAAAACCGCCACAAAAAGGGCTTCCAAGCATGTGGACGTAACCTCGATGTTTCGCCGGATATGGACTTTGCTAAAGAGTTCTTTTCCAGCCTGCATCAAAACTTTCAAACCGCAGCTGCAGAAGGCAAGATTGTCACCTGTCTTCTGATTCAGTCCTTGATCATCGAGTGTTTTGCGATCGCCGCCTACAACATCTATATCCCCGTGGCTGATGACTTTGCCCGCAAGATCACGGAAGGTGTTGTCAAGGACGAATATCTTCACCTCAATTTTGGTGAAGAATGGCTGAAGGCCAACTTTGAGACCGCCAAGGCGGAGCTAGAAGACGCGAATCGGCAAAACCTGCCCATCGTTTGGCGCATGCTGAACCAAGTGGAAACCGACGCCCATGTTTTGGCGATGGAAAAAGAAGCCCTCGTCGAAGATTTCATGATCAGCTACGGTGAAGCTCTCAGCAATATTGGCTTCAACACTCGCGAAATCATGCGCATGTCTGCCTATGGGCTCACGGCGGCGTAGGATCACTCATCTTGAAGTCCCATTGAATTAATTCCATACAGGAACTGGGAGGTGCAGGCCATCTTCCAGTTTTTGCGTATCTGGGCATGATCTGGGCGTAGGATCTAGCCAGCCCTAGGTATCTGGTGTCGGTTCTGCCTTGACTCGACGAATCGGCAGATTGGCAATCAGAGCCGTGGTGCGCTGATCATTCTCTAGGGAAAACTCAGTGCCGTCGGAGTCAATCTCCACATAGCGAGACACCACCTCTAAAATTTCCTGGCGCATTTGTTCGAGCAGGGCCGGGGGTAGGTCAGCGCGATCGTGGGCCAACACAATCTGCAAGCGCCGCTTTGCCGAAGTTCGGCTGGTTTCGGGCGTTCCGCGCGTGAGAAATTTGTCTATTAATTCACCGATCATGAGCTTTGCCACTTAAAGAGACGATTTGCAGGTTAGTCGTTCATCCAACCTATCCAGTTATGCTGCTAAGCCGGCAGGGCTGCACCCAAACGATAGAAAAACGTCAACGGAGATGACCACAGCTCCTCCTATCTAACGGGGTGAACTCCTAAACATCCGCCGAATCCGCGAAAACAAATCATCATGGGCCGCACTCAGGTCTAGGAACGGCGTTTCTTCACCATCCAAACGGCGGGCAATATTTTCAAAGGCGATCCCCGCTAGGGTGAGTTTTTCTGAAAGCACCAGCGGTTCGCCTCGATTGGTGGAAACAATCACCCGTTCATCATCGGGAATCACACCGATGAGGGGAATGGCCAGGATTTCCTGCACGTCTTGCACCGACATCATCATGTCATCCCGCACCATCACCGGCTTGAGGCGGTTGACGATCAGCCGAATATTTTTAATATCATTGGCTTCCAGCAGTCCAATCACGCGATCGGCATCCCGCACCGCTGACACCTCCGGCGTTGTGACAATCAGCGCTTCTTTGGCGGCAATGGTGGCATTTTGAAACCCTTGCTCGATGCCCGCTGGGCTATCGATGATCACAAAGTCAAAGGACTCGGTCAACGATTCCACCAGTTGCTTCATTTGCTCCGGCGTCACCGCATCCTTGGAGCGGTTTTGGGCAGCGGGCAGCAGGGCGAGGTTGGGCTGCCGCTTGTCTTTCACCAAGGCTTGATCCAGCCGACAGTCGCCCGCCAGCACTTCCACGGCGGTGTAGACAATGCGATTTTCTAGCCCGAGGAGGAGATCGAGGTTTCTTAAACCAAAGTCTGCATCCACAACCGCGACCTTATGCCCCCGCTGGGCGATCGCCATCCCCAGGTTAGCGGAGCAGGTGGTCTTACCAACTCCACCCTTGCCAGACGTGATAACGATGATACGACTCATGGATTGTGGCGATTACCGAATAGACAACAACAGAGAGGTAGCGGAGCATTCATCTCAACCCCAGCACCCTAGGAGTCTCGAATCTAACGCTCGGTGGCGGATAGAACCCAGTCTAAATCACCATTCCGAGGAAGACCGAAATCAGTCCCTGATTACTCTAGGGCATTTTGTCCAAGCGGGCTAGAGGGCGGGCGATCGCTTCCATCGAGGTCATCCTAGTTTTGACCTTGAACGAGCGGTCTGCCCATAGGTTCTCCATGGCCCATCGAGTCCTACAAGCGCTTAGCTTGACCTAGAGTTTAACCGCATTTTAGGGAAATCGGCGGCCCGCGCGATACGAATTCCTTCCGAGGCCACGTAGGCCACTTCCGGATGGTAGTCATCAGGGGAGGCGGGCGCACGAGCCACCCGCTGAGCGATGCGAATTTGGGTAGGTTCCATGCGCAGCGCCATGATCACACAGCGATCATTGCCGCTTGCGCCCGCCTGCGCCATGCCTCGCAGATAGCCCCACACCAGGACATCGCCATCAGCAATAACGCTGCCCCCTGGATTCACATCTCCGAGAACAATGATGCTGCCCGGATGGCGAACTTCCATCCCCGATCGCACCGTAGTTTGTAGATAGAGGGGATCGGCCAGGGGATTGCTGGCTTCTCCACTGGACTGGGTGAGGGGCGTCACCGGCGATAATTGCTCCACGGAATAGCCAATGGTGGCGGCGGCCACGGCAGTTTGCCGACGACTGGTGTAAATTCGCTTCAGGGTGAGCCCCGCATCGAGCAAAGCATCGGCGATCGCTTGCAGTTGCCGAGCATCCAAGAGGCGATCGCGGCCAATTAAATGCACCGACGTGCCATCTTTCCAAAAGCGATCGCCCGCATTCAGGCGATGCTTAAGCTGTTGATAGAGTTCATTCCAGGTGACAGAAACCTGAGCATCGGACTCAGGCGGCAACAGCAGCAAGAGCCGTCCTCCCTCGGTTTTGAACCGCACTTGGGGGTTGGCATTGCTTTCAGCCAACGATTGGGAGAGGGCAGAAACTTGGGGACTCGTGGGCGTTGCGTCTGAGGTAGGGTCTGGCGTCATAAACTTGGCTCCCGTTTGACCGGGATGTGTGAGGGAACATAGACCATGTGTCAGTGTATGATCGATTGCCCAAAATCGGGCAATTTCCATGGGAACTCTCAAGGTGATCAACCTGACCTGAAATTCAACCCAACCATGGGGATAGATGTCTTCAGCCTAGATGCCAAAACCCGATCAGTGGGAGGACGTAGCGACTGGCAAGCATTTCGACTCCTTATGACAAGAGGGTTGAGCGAAGTCGAAACCCGGAAGATTAGCTTCATTCTCGTATGACAAGAGGGTTGAGCGCAGCCGAAACCCGGCAACTGAGCGTCATTCTCGTATGACAAGAGGGTTGAGCGAAGTCGAAACCCGGCAACTGAGCGTCATTCTCTTACAAGAAGAGGGTTGAGCGAAGTCGAAACCCGGCAACTGAGCTTCCTTGAATTAAGGCCACCTACTATCTCAGGGGAGATATCCACAGGCAATGCACCATGAACATTCTTTGAAGTCAGAGATCGATAAGACCACCCTCTTATGAACAATCTAAAGGCTAAGACCTCAGCCAGCCAAAGCTTACGGGATTTTCGATCTCCTAGCATATGTAAAGAAGACATCAAGCGATCGGCAAAACTTCACGATTCTTTTGCGAAAAACTACGGCAGGGGGTTTGACCCCTCACCCCTGGAGTGCCATACTGTGTTATGTAGATGCACCC
>RECH01000004.1 GCA_007694125.1 Leptolyngbya sp. DLM2.Bin15 | reverse complement strand
ACAGGACATGCTGCAACAGAGACCTTGCTTGTTCTGAATGGATTGGAAATTAGTTAATGTAGGAGTAAAATAGAGGCAATCTTCTTCCTCAAGGTTTATCAATGGACAGAACTACTGTAGAACGCCAAAAGCTAATTGAGGCAATTGACACTCTCCCTGATGAGGCTTTGTCTGAACTTGCTAGCTTTCTTGGCTATCTTCGCTACAAGTCATTTCAACGAGAACAGCCAAGCAATCATTCTGCCAATTTTCTAGTCGCAGTTGCGGGATTGGGCAAGTCTGAGCAGCAGGATGTTTCAGAACGTGATGAGGAGATTCTACGCAATGAAATTGATTCCGTGTATGGCTGGAATCTTAAACCCAGCAATCCTACATGACTGCAATACTCGATACCAGTGTCTTATCAGGCTTGGAGCATTGAGCAGAGTTGAAATGAGCGACGTCGAAATGCCTGCCCATCACTACATGGAGCGATCGCCCTCCAAGCAGTTCCGCAACATTTCTTAATGATTTTGTTACCATAGGAGCACTAGTCAAACGGGATCGATCGCCAGCTATGCAAACCGTAACGCCTCAATCTGCTTCCCTGCAGTCCACCACGCCTGATGTTGTACCGCTACCGGCCGGTGGTCTTGATGAATCTCGCTTTGATTGGACGGAAGTTTGGTATCCCGTTGCCTATGTGCAAGATTTAGACCGGGAGCGCCCCACTCGCTTCACTCTGATGGATCAAGATCTGGTGATTTGGTGGGATCGGACGGCGACAACCTGGCGGGTTTTTGCCGATCGCTGCCCCCATCGCCTCGCGCCCCTGTCCCAAGGGCGGATTGCTGAGGATGGTTTGCTGGAATGTCCGTACCATGGCTGGGCATTTGCGGGGGATGGAACCTGCGATCGCATTCCCCAACAGGCGGAGGGAGGTACGGCGGAAACCTCTCAGCGGGCCTGTGCCCGTGCCTATCCGGCGGCGGTGCGTCAGGGGCTCCTCTTTGTCTATCCCGGCACGGCGGACTATAGCGATCGCGTTCCTATTCCCACCATTGATGTCTTAGATGAAAACTCGGATGATTGGGTCTGTCTCAATACCTTTCGGGACTTGCCCTACGATGCCCTCACGCTGATGGAAAATGTGCTGGATGCTAGCCATATTCCCTACACCCATCACAAATCCGTGGGCGATCGCAAAAATGTGAGTCCTGTGGAGCTAGAGCTGGTTGAATCTGGACGGCAAGGGTTTCGGGGCACCTGGGCGGAGGGCCCACGACGGGGCACCCTCGGACGGCAGGATACAACCTTTGTGGCACCGGGGTTGATGTGGCATGACCTAACCTCGAAGCAGTTTGGGCGTACCCTCACCGTTGTCTATGCGACACCAATCCGTAAGGGAGAATGCCGGATCTTTGCCCGCTTCCCGTTCAAATTTTCGTCGAAGCTACCCAGCTTTTTTATTCGTCTAACGCCTCAATGGTTTAGCCATATTGGTCAAAATGCTGTACTAGAAGATGATCAAATCTTTTTGCATCATCAGGAACGCTATTTTGCAGCGGCGGGTGGCAGTGAGGCGGTAGCTAAGGCATTTTACTTACCTACCAAAGCCGATTCCTTTGTCCTAGCGCTGCGCCGCTGGGTGACGGATTTTCAGGCAGAATCATTTCCAGGGGCGATGCTGCCGCCTGCGCAGTCAGACGCAGACTTACTCGATCGCTATCATTCCCATGTGCAGCATTGTGCAAGCTGTCGCGGGGCACTCAAAACAATTGAGCGATCGCGTTGGATTGCTGGAATCGTGGCGGCGGCTGGCTGGACGATTGTACCTATTTTGGCCGTGACTCTCGGGACGCTGTGGCCGGTGGTGCTAGGGGCAACTGGGGCAGCGATCGCGGCGGCTAGTTGGGCTGGATTGGGTCAGTTGGAAAAACGATTTTATCAAGGTCGTGCTATTCCACCACGCAATCAACCCGAGAAGTCGAAGTAGGGAGAATTTCCAGGGTAGGATGCGTCCCAGCTATGCCTTACTCATCCTACCCATTGGGTACTTATATCGTAGATGCTCTTGATCATAGGTAGCTTATCATAGGTAGCTATTTTGAGGCTCAGACAATTGCGTGTAGGTCTTGCGGAGTTTGCCAAGACTCAGGGCGGTTGCAAGCTTCGATACGATCTAGGCAGTGGTTACAGAGACCTACAATTAGCAGACTATCGTCTGGGGTAAGAATTTTCTCTAACTGCCAACGTAGTTTTTCGCGCTCTCTTGCATTCAGTCGCACCCGAATGATCGAATATTGTAGGGTTTCGCCATAGCCCTTTAGCAGTTTGTAAGCTTTACGCCAGCGCTTAGGGTCGCGGATGTCATAGCAAATTAAATAATAGTGTTTCGTTTCAGCCATGGAGTTACCTCAACGCAGCACCATCTGAGCAAATAGACCGCTTTTTCCTAGCCATTCTTGTTCTAATAGGCGTACCTCTAGCTCGATCAGGCGGCGATAGGTCATGGAATATTGCACCACGGGATGTTTCCAGGTTTCTTCCTTACGCCGTTCGTAGAGATCAATCAGCTTGTGGCGACCGCTATCGTTGAGCCACACCTGTTCGCCAGTTATCTCAAAGTCAGCGTCGGCATCCCACTGG
>RECH01000103.1 GCA_007694125.1 Leptolyngbya sp. DLM2.Bin15 | reverse complement strand
ATCCCAGAGCTTGATGGTGCTGTCAAAACTACCAGATACCAGGGTCTGACCATCGGGGCTAAAGCTCACGCTCCAAACAGAATCGCTGTGCCCTTGCAGTGGCCGTAGCTCTGATCTGGGGGAAATATCCCAGAGTTTGATGGTGTTGTCCGGACTCCCTGAGGCGATCATGGTGCCATCGGGGCTGGAGCGGAGCGGCCATGCTCTATTTTGACGTTCTATTGTAGAAACCTCCTTTCCCGTCTCTACATCCCAGAGCTTAATCGTGGTGTCATCACTAGCGGATACCAGGGTTGCGCCATCGGGGCTGAAGTGAAGATAGGCTACGCCATTTTGATGCCCGGTGAGCGTCCGTTGCTCCTCACCTGTTGCCACAGTCCACAAGCGAATCGTTTGATCCCGACTGCCTGATGCAATCATCGTGCCATCGGGGCTAAAACTAAGGCGAGTCACCTCATTGTCATGCCCTTCTAGGGTTCGTAAGGCTTGACCTGTTTCGACATCCCAAAGAACAATTGTTGTATCCATGCTAGCCGATGCCAGGATCCTTCCATCAGGACTGAAGCTTAGATCCCCGACCATATCTTGAGGCCCTGCAAGAGTATACTGTTCTGCACCGGTTGCTACATCCCACAGCTTAACCATGCTGCGATTGCTGTCATAATTCCTGCTGACAGAGGCCAACGTTTGACTGTTGGGACTAAAGTAAATATTCCACACCGCATCTTGATGCCCTTCAAGGGTTTGTAACAAGTTACCCGTTTCTATATCCCAAAGTTTAACGGTGTTGTCCTGACTTCCGGAAGCCAGAACCGTGCCATCGGGACTAAAGGTAACAGAACCCACTCCAATCTGATGTCCTTGGAGGGTTTGCAATACGTCACCCGACTCCACATCCCAAAGTCTAATTGTGGCATCACTGCTAGCAGACGCGAGAATCTGACCATTAGGACTAAAGCTGATACTGTTCAGCCAGTCTCCATGTTTCGCAAGCGTGTGCAGTTGTTCACCCGTTTCCACGTTCCACAGCAGGATCGTTGAATCACCTGCTGCCCATGAGGCAAGGGTCTGACTATCTGGGCTGAACACAATATCTGTAACTGGGGAGGCATGTCCTTCCAGGCTATTCATTTCTCGCACGGTTGAGAGGGCCTCGTGCAATATGTCAATTAGCTCATTGCGATTATTAGAAGTATTAACCAACTGGGCTACTGGCAAGGCTTCCAACAGTGCTTCAAATGGGTAATTCAGGGCAAGTTGTTTGCGGGTCGTCTCCAATTTTAAGTCTAGCGTCATGGCGTTGATGCGCTGATGGGTCATCCACAGCGTTCCACCAGCAATGAGAAACCCAATGCCGCTGGCGATCGCCCCCAAAACAACAAGACGCTTTCCCGTTTCGGCAGCTTTTTTCAGAATCTGCGCCGCTTGATGATTTGCATCCTCCACAGAACGACTATTCGCAATGTAGGATTTCTGTAGCTCCGTTGGTTTTGGCTCTTTCCCGTCGCATTGGCTCAACCATTGTTCCGCATGGGTCAACTCGTCGTCCCGCAGCAACAGACTTTCCTTGCGTTCCTTCTCATCCCATTCGATCGCCCGTAACAAGATGCGGGTGTGGGCATGAAGATGCTCGGTATCCGTATCTAAAATTCGCAACAATTCAGTCAACTGAGCTGAGTTATCATCCTGATGGCTAATATCAAGCCACTGCACCTTGGCCAGTTCGGGATGAAGCGTCGCCGAGTCAATCGGTTGATGCAGCAGGGTCACAAACCGTTTATTCAGTCTAGCCGCATAGTCTACTTCATCAGCACAGTAGGGTGAATTGACCGATCGCGGCGACAAGATGAATAAGAAAACATTTGCGCTTTCAATGCCTCGGTGAATCTCTTGCTGAAAGTCAGCCGTTCCTGCAGCAATGCTCTCTTGGTCAAACCAGGTGCGTTTACCCTGTAGCTGGAGGGCATCATTCAGCTTACGGGCAACTCCTGAATCAGCACGGGAGTATGAAATAAATACATCCAGCGAAAGCCCTGGCGGCTGGCGTCGACTTTCTTCAATGAATGTCTCTTGGAGCGATAGAGGTGGATACGCAGGATGGTGCTTGGCCAACTTCAGCCATGCTTCCGCCTCACGCAGGTTATATCCTCGTAGCAGCAGCGTCGGGCTTTGATTTTGGCGTTTCCATTTGAGTGCTTTGGTCAACAGCAACTTATGGGTATCGTGGTATACAGCATCTTGCCGCACAACCTGTAGTAGCTGGCTTTCGCCTATTTCAAAACCGCTGTCTCCAGCATGATCCGTCAGGTCAATATAGTGTAGATTTTGTAGCTGTGGAGGAATCTGTTCTGGCGGCGTCGCCTCAACCAAGCAAGGAATAATTCGCTTGTTGAGAGACAGAGCATAGTCTAACTCGTGCTGGCAATAGGGCGATCGCCCAGAGGCCGGCGAGAGCACATACACCACATTGTCAGCATTCTCAATGCCGCGATCGATCACCTGCTGAAATTCACTCCCAGCTTGAATATCGGTCGTATTTGTCCACACCGTCAGGCCGTCTCGCCATAGGCTATTGCGAAGGGTCTCTGCCGCCCCTCGATCTTCATCGGCATAGGCAAGAAACACATCCGTCATCAAG
>RECH01000380.1 GCA_007694125.1 Leptolyngbya sp. DLM2.Bin15 | reverse complement strand
CGGGGTACTCTAGCTGGGCAGGATAAGTCTCAACTTTGAAGCCAAACCCCCTGAAGACTAGAAACGCCCGGGTGATATGCAAGTCATCGGTCACCAGGATAATCCTTTTCCCCTCACCAGCGCCTAGCAGCAGTAACTCTGAGAACAAGCCATTTTCCCAGGTGGTTTGAGAACATCTTTCCCCCGTGATCTGAGTTTCTGGCACGCCCATTTCCTTCAGTAGCCGCATTATCTCCGGGGCGTCGGTCATGCCGCTGACAAAGATATCTAAGTTGGGGTGATCAACCCAAAAGTTTGCCGCCGCCAGAGCGAAATCCGCTTGACGTTCTGGCCCTCGGCCCAGGATAACTAGGGTCTGGTCTAGGCCAACTTCAGACCTAGGTAGTAACCTGGATAGTCCCCGCAGCGGCAGAGGACTCAAAAAAGGGATAAGTAGGAGTATACCAACTGCCAAGGTATGTCTCATATTGATGAAATTCTTTAGAGCGCTTTTCACTCGCATAAGGTGTAGGCTGCATAGCTGAGGCATAGTCGTTAGACTGCACTACTGGGTTCAGAGAGTGAGAGTAAAAGGAAGAGCTTCCGGCTGAGTCAGCTAAGGTTGAATGCGAGGCCCTTCTGTGCGACGAAAGTTGGCAACCTGCCTGGTATAGCTCAGCGGAGCATGGAGTACCATAGATAGGACCACCAGGCTGATGATCACCAGAGAACCCAATAGCCAGGGATGTTGAAAACCAACCGTAAGACCGAGACTTAAATCAAAACCCAGGGCGACTATACAAAGCACATAGGCAATAGCCCATGGCTTTCCCATAGTTTTCACTTTAGCTGTCAGCGTTTCCGCCGCAATTCCCAGGGCTAGCCCTAAACCCCAACCACTAATGAGACCTGGTATCAATCCTGCTAAAAGCAAGGCCCAGGAACCCTCCACATTACCCAGTATCATCCAGGCCGCCATAAAAGCGCCGACGCCTACCCCTATAGCAGCGATCCCACTGGCCCAAACCCCCGTGGTTGAACCTGAGGCCGCTAATGTCCAAGAGGCGGCTTGTAACCCTAGAGCATTGCCTAGAGCATAGGTAAAGCCGACAACTGGGTTGCCAGCGTTGATTTGTGCAGACGAGAAGGTTAGGCCCAAGGAAAAGCGACTCATAAATACTGTAAAACTCAATAGAAGCAGGAGCGGCAGCCAAACTGGTTGGGTAGTGCGCACCGGTAGCGGAGCCGTTTCCACAAAAAGTGGAACCGTGTAAACCTGGGGAAATGCATTGGTATGCAGCTGTAACGCCCGCCGATAAGTAGCTCCTGCAACTAAGCCGCGAGTGTCGACTTCGATATGAAACTGTAGTTTATTGGCTGAAAACTCAAAAGGCGTAACCTTTACCCAAGGATGATCGACAAGTGGTGAGCTGCCATCCTTAGAATTAGGCTCAATATTCCAGACCCCGGATAACGTAGCTTCTGGTACTGGATTAGAAACGACCACATCAGCCGAAAGTATCTCCCCTAATTGATGAGCCTTGAGATGGATTTCAGCTTGACTCAGGCGCACCTCAGGGGGGTGAATGGCAGTGGCTGGCAAAGCGGCCAAAGCTGTCTTTGCATTGGAAAATCGGTCTTTATCGCGAGGTTCCACCATTTTTTCTAGCCACTTTACCCAGTGCTGGCTGACCTTAGGAACCAAGTGTTTAAACTTCACCTTATAGCTAATATCAACCAATTGACCAATGTCATCAGCCTTTGTGGCGGTCAACAGGCAAATCAAAGTCATACCTAACCCGTAGAGATCAGAGGCTTCAGTTAATTCTCGATTAAATAATTGTTCTGGAGGCATAAACCCCAATGTTCCTTTGACAACACTGCTAACGCCAACCTCTCCATCACCAATTCTGGCAAAGCCAAAATCAACCAAGTAGAGATTTAAGTTGTCATCCACAAGGATATTATCGGGTTTAAGGTCACGATGAATAATCGGGGGAATGCGGTTTTGCAGGTAGACCAAGATTTCAAGTACGGAGACAGCAATATGCCCTAAATCTTGGGGGCTAAAGCTACGTACAGCCGACAGAGGGTCTGCATCTTTATACTCCTGAACCATGCAAAATCCATCTGGAGTTTGAAAGGAGTTTAGGTATCGTGGTATACCAGGATGATTCAGGCCACGTAAGACCTCAATTTCCCGTTGATGGTTGTCGTAGCCGGACCAACTTGTACTTAGTTGAGCGAATTGGAACTGCTTAATCACGACCTGTCGCTTCAGATCCAGGTCTAAAGCTAAATAGGTTACCCGTCCACCCGAGCGATTTGCACCAAGCTGACGCTCTATACGATAGCCATAGGGACAAAAATCAATTGTGTTGTACATAGCTTTTAGCGATAGGCCATAGATGCTGTAAGAATCGAAGCTGTGTGCAATGGGATGCCCCCATGATGGGCAACACCCTGTACCCCTCATCCAACGCCAGCAGTACGGGAATGCTCCCTTCGAGAACGCTACAAGGGTATATCCTACCTTTGTAGCCATGCAAAGAGGTTACGCGCCTACACCCCAAGTCCCTCTCCCAGAGCCCTACCGTGTATATACATCTCGGCCCTCACCCCCAAGCCCTCTGGGCAGGCTACGCCAACAGTCCCCCTCTCCCAAAAATGGG